>JAISMO010000043.1 GCA_031276675.1 Tannerella sp. | reverse complement strand
GGCACATCCCGTGCATACGGAACAGGCCCATTTTCACCTCTTCCGCTTCGCGCCGCTAACAATGAATCACTATTCACTAATCACTAATCACTAATCACTATTCACTAATCAGCATCATTACCGAAGATTTTTATGTATGTTTGCGCCAAATTAAAACAGATGGGATATTTCCGTGTAAAAGGAAGGTATGAACGGGGGTTAGTGACCGCATGGCTGACGGTAGTCGGCTGTGTCCGTCTCTGCGCACAGCTCCCGGAACAAATATACCAGTCCGTCAGCGAAATCGATTCGCTGCAGCAAGGCAAACTGTATGTGACGGTAGAAAATCTTAATTTCTTCAGAAACAACGAATGGGCCACCGTGATGACGCCCGGCTACACCCTGCCCGGTTTCCGGCTACAGCCGAAAATCCTCTATTATCCGACGAAAAACATCCGGGTGGAAGCCGGTGTACATTCGCTCTGGCTCTGGGGAACGGACCGCTATCCGTCGTACGCCTACAGCCACCTGCCGCAATGGGAAGGCAAAGCTTCAAGCTATGCGGTGCATGTGTTGCCCTTCCTGCGGGCGCAAGTGGCATTTTCCGACCGGCTGCAACTCATTTTCGGCAACCTCTGCGGCGGCGCCAGTCACCGGCTGGCAGAGCCTTTGTACAGTCCGGAACTGAATCTGACGGCTGATCCGGAGAGCGGCCTGCAACTGATCTGCCGGCTCCCCTGGATGCAACTGGACACCTGGGTGGACTGGATGCAGTTCATCTACCGCTCGGACGTCAAACAGGAATCCTTCCACTACGGGCTGTCCATCCGTCTGAAGGCCAACCGGCCGGAATCGCCCCTTCACCTCTATTTCCCCCTTCAGGCGCTGGCGCAGCATCAGGGAGGACAGATCGACGTGACGGATCAGCCCGTGCAGACGCTACTCAACGGCGCGGCCGGGGCCGGAGTGGAGTGGAACCGGCAGGGCCTGTTCAGGCAAATTTCACTGGAAATGGATGCGATCGGTTCCCGTCAACATGCCGGCAACCGCTGGCCGTTGAAAAGCGGCTACGGCGCCTATGCAGTGCTATCCGCCGACATAGCCGATTTCCGCATCAGGTCGGCCTACTGGAGATGCAACCGTTTCATTTCGCTGCTGGGAAATTCGCTGTTCGGAGCGCTTTCCATGTCCGCAGAGGATGCGTATTTCGAGCGCCCCGGGATGGTGATTCTGGGCATGTCCTACGCCCGTTCCTTTGCGACCGGATATGTGCTGGGGATTGATTTCGACCTCTATCAGCGGTTTGCCGCCCGTTTGAACGATCCCGCCTCGGGCGTCTCCCGCACCGGAGCTAAGAGCAACTATTCCTTCGGCGTCTATTTCCGGGTCAACCCCTCGTTCCTGATAAAGTAACACCTTTAACGGATCACTCCTCCTGTGCGGCATCCGGGTTTGCCCCGCCGACAGAGCGGCCCGTCGCCGTTAATTTCCCCCTCCCACACCCGTGATTTTATAAAAAAACTGTCTTTTCCGTTGAAATGAAACCATTCATGCGTCACAATAAAGCAAACATCACCGGGACAAACGGAAACAGGCTGCCGTACATGTACAGTTCCGTAAAAAAAATTGGAAATACGGTTCAAACTAAAGTTTGAATCGCAAAAACAGTTGGAAATACGTTTCAAACTAAAGTTAGAACCGCAAAAACAGTTGGAAATGCGTTTCAAACTAAAGTTTGAATCGTGAAAACGGTTGGAAATATGTTTCAAACTAAAGTTAGAACCGCAAAAACAGCTGGAAATGCGTTTCAAACTAAAGTTAGAACCGTGAAAGCAGTTGGAGATACGGTTCAAACTTTAATTAGAGACATAAAAACAAAAACAAAACCGTTTCCGTCAACAGACAGGAGCATAAAACAGACCGTCATGCACAAATTTATTCCACTCAGGGATGAAAAATCAATCGCACAGAACAACCCTTCCTGTTGGACAGGCCACGATAAAACCTCATTTATACCTGATTCAAAAACAGGAAAACAACCTGCGTAGCCCGAAGACGGCACGCACCCGATTACCTCATTACCTCATGAACAGTCTGTATCCGGTTCATGAGGTAATAAGGTCACAGGTTGCCGGTTTATTACGGCTACGGAAGTTGTTTTGTAAGGAAAATGAGGTGAAAATGAGGTTTGTCTGTTACATCTTATTCATTTTTCATCGCTTAAAGTACAGATCGGGAGGGCGATAACAGTATTAAACGAGAGGATCTGATTTTCCGCATTATGGCGGTCCGATGAATGATGCACCTGAGCGGATCGGCTATTCGTTATTCGTCCCTAAGCCCTGTCTCCGGCTTACGCCGTCGTCGGCAAATTCATACGCATACGTGCGGGCGCCGACCGTGTAGCGAATAACAGGATTCCGGCCGCTTTCGTCAAGCGTGAACTGCTGCGGTTCGCCGCTTTTCAGTTCACTGGGACAGAATACCGTTCCGACAACCGTCCTGGAGGCCGGCGCCTCCAGGGTCAGGAAAAGGCAGGGTATGGCCTGCACAGGATCGTTCCTTACCACGCGCACGGTGTATTGCGTTTGCAGGGTCAGGTCATACGGCGTATTGGCCAGCGGCTGCATCTCCATGCGTGTTCCGTTCGTCTTGCCGGTGAAGCTGGCCGTCCGGTCGCCGTTCACCTCAGCCTTTGCCACGGGGTGGAACAGCAGGTCTATCCTGTCTCCCCGGTTGCAGTCTACGCGGTCGAGTATCAGCACGATGCTGTTTTCCTTATCCAGTACCAGCGTGCGTTTCCAGTTTTTAAGATGCTTGCCGGGATAGGCTTTGGTCGGGTCCATGACGGCACAGTCATACTCCGGGGAGATGCTGAAGCGGTCAATCTTTCCGCCGACGCCTTCCTGCCAGGGCTGATCCTTGCGTTTGGCGATGTACTGTTCTTCGCCGTTCACCTGCACAACGTTGTGACCGATACTGCGCACATACAGGTAATCGAAGCGCACGTCGTTGAAGAAGAACTGGTCGTAGAAACGCTGTTCCACTTCGCCGACGATGATGTCGCCGTGCCAGGTGAGGATAAACGTGCCGGCGTCTAAATGGCCGTGGTGCGGATCGTCGGCCGGGCCGCATTTCAGGGCAACCTGCAGGTGTTCTTCTCCGAAATCCCTGCGCATGAATCCCCATTCGATGCTGGGGAAATACTTGGAGGCAACGGCCGGCTTCACCGCCCTGACGTCTGTCGGACGCGGCCAGATCAGTTCCCACATGTTTCGGTGGCGATGTTCGCCGCTCAGACAGGTTTGCAGATAATACATGGCCGTTTCGTCGCGCGATTCGGCAACCAGTTTGTTAAAGGTATAGGAAAATCCGACCGGGCCGGGCGTAAAGCCGTCGTTGAAAGTGCCGGTCAGACCGAAGAGCGCAAAGTCGGCCGGATGTTTCCATCCCGGCACGTCAAACAGATTGAGTTTGCCGTCTGTCAACCGTTTCAGGGCGTCCGGGAAGGCAATCGCATCGCGAATGCCGTAGAAGGAGTAGTGACGTCCTTCGGCCCAGCCGTTGTCGTCGCCATAGTTACGGGTCATTTTCTCGAAGCCTTCGCAGCTGCGGGCTACTACGTCAATCAGCTGCGGGTCTTCGGTCAACAGCGACAGCGCCGCCAGGCCCACTCCGCCGTGGCAGATGGCTGCCCAGTTACACTTGTAGGCCTCTGCCCACCAGAAATATTCATAATTGCCGCGCACGCGAAGGATCGCATTCTCAAGCAGCCCGCTGCGTATGCGGTCGCGCTGCGCCTTTGTCATCACCGGATAGATCCAGTCGTAGACCAGCGCCAGTCCCAGCGCACAGTCGCCTGTAGCAATGTCGAAGGTGAAAACGACCTGATCGTCTTTGGCGCCATAGGGCCATACCCGCGGATAGATGATGTCGAACCGGTGAGCGCCGGCAGCCCAGCCTTCCATCTCGCAGAGTTTTTCGGCATACAGATAGGCCTTTTGCGCGCAGGCCTCGTCGCCGGTCATCTGGTAGAGAAAGGCAAGCAGTTGCGAGCCTTGCAGGTAGAAGCTCAGATACGCTTCCCAGTAGTTGGTTTCGCGGTAGCGCGAGGCCGGATCGTTATACGGCCGTTCGGGTTCCACCCGGTTGAGCATGATACGGCGGCCTTCCTGCATCAGCAGGTCCATGATCTGTGCATATTCGGGGTTGTTTTTCACGCGATCCAGGATCGCCTGTTTGCTCCGGCTGTCGAACAGCAGGTAGGGATGTTCGAGCCTGCGGCTGAGGATGTCCTTGCCGATGGCCTGGTAATCGCGTTGTCCACCGGCGCTGTGCTGCGCTTTCAGTACGGCAGTTGATGCGCATAAACAGAAGAGGGTACACCCAAGGATCAGTTTTTTCATTTCCGGTAATGGTAATGGTTTAATTGGAACAGGAAGCCTTAAATTCCCAGTGAGACTTTGATTTGTTCGATCTGCCGGAGAGCGGCGGCTTCGGCGACGGCAAGGTCTTCAATTGTCTTTACTTTTTTGTGAACTTCGCAGTAGAATTTGATCTTCGGTTCGGTGCCCGACGGACGGACGGATATTTTCGTGCCGTCTTCCGTATAGTATTGCAGCACGTTGGAAGTGGTCGGCATGTTCAGTGAAAACGCTTCGCCGTCCGTGAAGCTGTATCCCTTCAGCGAGATATAGTCATGTATCAGCGTCACCCTCGAACCGGCTATCTCCGTGAGCGGATGTTCGCGATGGCTTTTCATCATCGCCTCGATTTCTTCCGCGCCGCTCTTGCCCTGCTTTACAACGGAGATACTGACTTCTTTCGAGTATCCGTATGCCAGGTAGATGTCCTGCAGCAGGCTGTACAGCGTTTTACCGCTGTCCCAAGCCCAGGCGGCTGCTTCCGCAAGGATGCAGCAGGCAGAAACGGCGTCCTTGTCGCGCACGAAATCTTCGCAAAGGAATCCGTAGCTCTCTTCGCCGCCGCCGATAAAGTTTTTTTTTCCTTCCTGACGGCGGATAATGTCGGCTATCCATTTGAAGCCTGTGTATACGTCGTGGATTTCCACGCCGTTCTGCTCGGCCACCGCGCGTACGGTCTCGGTCGTTACGATCGTCTTGACGATGTATTCCTGACCCTGTAACCTGCCGGTCTCTTTCCATCGCGCAATCAGGTAATATACCAGCAGCAAGGCCGTCTGATGGCCGTTGAGGAGCGTCCACGCGCCGGCATGGTCCTTTACGGCAACGCCCACGCGGTCGGCATCCGGATCGGAAGCCAATACCAGTTCGGCCTCCGTCATTCGTGCCTTTTCGACAGCCAGCGCCATTGCGGCCGGTTCCTCCGGATTGGGAGAAACGACGGTCGGGAAGTCGCCGCTGACAACATCCTGTTCGGGAACGTGGATGACGTTTGTGAAGCCAAACGCTTCCAGCGCCGCCGGTATCAGGCGCACACCCGTACCGTGAATCGGCGTATAGACGATCTTCAGGTCGTGATGACGGCGAATCGCATCCGGAGAGAGTGAAATGGTTTTCAGGTCGCTGATGTACCATTCATCTATTTCGCTCCCGATGATTTCGATCAGTTCCTTGTTTCCCTCGAACCGGATGTCTTCGGCGCTTCGAATCCGGTTAACTTCGGCAATAGTGTTTTTGTCGTGCGGAGCGATCATCTGTGCGCCGTCGTCCCAGTAGGCCTTGTATCCGTTGTATACTTTCGGATTATGAGAGGCCGTGAGGATGATACCGCTCTGGCAGCCCAGCTTGCGAATGGCATAGGATACTTCAGGCGTGGGACGGAGATCATCAAACAGATAGACTTTGATCCCGTTGGCCGAAAAGATATTCGCTGCAATCTCCGCAAACAGGCGGCTGTTGTTCCGGCAGTCGTGCCCGATCACCACGCTGATTTGCGGCAAATCGGCAAAATCCTTTAGCAGATAATTGGCCAGCCCCTGAGTGGCCGCGCCAACCGTATATTTATTCATCCGGTTGGTTCCAACGCCCATGATGCCGCGTAAACCGCCCGTTCCAAATTCCAAATCTTTGTAGAAAGCCTCAACCAACTCGGTCGGGTCTTCCCGATCAAGCATGACCTGTACCTGCTCGCGCGTTTCCCGGTCATACTCCTTGCCCAGCCATATACGGGCTTTTTTTCTCACTGTTTCCAGTAACGCTGTATTTTCTTCCATGTTCAGAGAACTTTAATAATTACACAAAGGTAATGGCTTTTTCCCGAATGCGCAAAAATAATCCCGGAACAGGGTGTAACTCAAAGCAACACATGGACGCAAGGCAGGAAAATGATCCGCCGAAATGCCTGCCGGCGTGACAACAGGAAATACATCCGCCTGGCTCCTTCTGTATATACAAGATTACATCTTGTGCATCTTTCTTTGTTGCTGTAACTCTTTCTTTTTAAAGAACTAATAAAAAACCGGCAAATGACTTGTATATATTGGCTAATTGGCTTAATTTTGCCGTCGTTTTCGACTGAAAATGAAGATGTATTATAAATAAAAGCACCTAAAATCATGGCAGTAGCAATCATTATGCCCAAACAGGG
>JAISMO010000116.1 GCA_031276675.1 Tannerella sp. | reverse complement strand
CACAAACATGGTTTCCGCGCTTATTGCTTATCATTTCCTGCCTAAAAAACCTTCGCTGAACATAGATATAGTGGATACGAGTGCTTTACAGAAGATCGCTTAGGTCGAACTCACGTTATGCAGCATATTTGAGGCACTTCGTAACGCTACGAAGTGCCTCTTCGTAATGCTACGAAGCGCCTCTTCGTAACGCTACGAAGCGTCGCTTCGTAATGTTACAAAGCGTCTCTTTGTAACGTTACTACTCGACGCGACGTAACGTTACTACTCGACGCGACGTAACGTTACTACTCGACACGACGTAACGTTACTACTCAACGTGACGTAATGCTACTACTCGACAGGCCGCAACGCTTGTCCGTATTTTCCCGATGCGGAGCGGGAAACAGTTCTCTTCAACACCGAAAAAAGACAGGCGGAAGGAATGCGTGAACACAGGGTTTTAGGGGTGGACCTGTATTTCAAACGGTCGTTTACCGCCGAATAAAACTATCTTTGCAAAAAAAAAAAAATCGGATCGCATGTGGAACAGCCATCATAAAGCAAAATGAACACCCGGAGCGTTGAAATTACGATTCGGACATTTCGGACGGAAGAATTGTCCGGCGAAGAAAAACAGTGGATGGACGCCGCCGTTGCCGCCGCAAGGCAGGCGTATGCGCCCTACTCCGGATTCCGTGTGGGCGCGGTGGCCGTACTGGCCGACGGAACGCTGGTGACGGGCAACAATCAGGAGAACATAGCCAGTCCGTCGGGCATGTGTGCCGAACGGGTCGCGCTGTTCAGCGCACATGCCCGCTATCCGGAGGCGCCGGTGAAGGCGCTGGCGGTGGCGGCCGTCAGGGGCGACCGGATTGTGCCGTCCATTGCACCCTGCGGCTCATGCCGTCAAGTGTTGCAGGAAACGGAACGGCGCCAGCGTCATCCGGTGCGCATCCTGCTATGCGGCTGCGAGGAAGTGCGCTGCGTAGATTCGGCAGCGTCCCTGCTTCCGCTTTCGTTTGAACAGACATTCGATGAACACCGCTGATACATAGAAACCATGGAACCTGCCGCATTTCGCCCCGCGAATCACTGATAATTAACCGCTAACCGCTAACCACTAACCACTAATCACTAATCACTAATCACTAATTTCCCGTTTTTTGCCGACCCATTGTCCGAAGGCGGCAATGACGGCGAAGCATATCAGCGGCAAGACAAACGAGAAGCGTATGGATGACAGTCCGTCAAACCAGACGGCCCTGTCTATCAGCAAGCCCTGCATTGGCGGCAGGATACTGCCGCCGCCGATGGCCAGAATCAGTCCCGCCGAAGCCAGTTTGGCCTCATCGCCCATACCTTTCAGGGCAATACCGTATATCGTGGGGAACATCAGCGACATGCAGGCCGAAATCGCAATCAGGCAGTAGAGTCCCGCCATGCCGTGCACAAAGATCGCTCCCAGCGTAAAGATCGCGCCGCCAAAAGCGAGCATGGTCAACAGCACACTCGGTTTGAAGTATTTCAGCAGGAAGGTGCAGACAAAACGGCTGGAAACAAAGATCGCCATAGCCATCATGTTGTAGCCCTGCGCCGTTTCCTCCTTCATGTCGAGTTCCCGGTTCGCATACTGGATGATAAACGTCCAGACCATGATCTGTACGCCCACATAAAAGCACTGCGCGATCACGGCATATACGTAGCGTTTGTTTTTCATCAGCTTGCGGAACGTGGCGCCGGTCGACAGGGTGTCCGCATCCGGGGCAGCCGGTTTCGGCAGGCGGGCTGCCAGGAAAAGAATGAAGACAAACAGCACGGCCAGTCCGAGTATCAGGTACGGTTGGCCGACGATATGGAGGTCGGATTTCTGCAGTGCGGCAAATTCCTCGGGACGGGCCATGCACAGGGCCTGCCGTGCTTCTTCGCTTCGACCGTCCATCTTGGCCAGGATAAATTCTTTCGCCACCCACATGCCCGTCAGCGATCCCATCGGATTGAAAGCCTGGGCAAAATTCAACCGGCGTGTGGCGCTTTCCTCCGGTCCGAGCGCCAGAATATACGGGTTGGAGGTCGTTTCAAGAAACGACAGTCCGCATGTCATCACGAAATACGCGAACAGGAACGCCCAAAAGGCCATCGCCTGACAGGCGGGCACAAACAGCAGCCCGCCCGCAGCATACAGGGCAAGCCCCACCAGCAGCCCCTTCTTGTAGTTGAATTTCCGGAGAAACAGCGCCGCCGGAATGGCCATCAAACAATATCCGCCATAGAAGGCAAACTGCACCAGCGAACTTTCGAAGTTGCTGATCAGAAGAATTTTCTGAAAGGCCTTGACCATCGGGTTGGTAATATCGTTGGCAAATCCCCACAAGGCAAAAAGGGACGTTACAAGGATAAACGGGAACAGGTAGTTTTGTCCGTCTTTTCCGCGAAAAAAAGAAGCATTTTTCATCATTTCTTATTTATCAAACAGATACGTTTAAACATTTGCCGGCAAAAGTAGAAGGATTCTCCGTTCCGGCAATCGCTGCGCACGCTTTTTTTGGAATATTTATGCTTTGTGCGGGAGGGAGATTGTGACTACTTTTGCAGGAGAAAACAATGGTATGGCAAAGAAAAAATATTACGTGGTTTGGGAAGGCGTCCGGCCGGGCATTTATGCCTCCTGGGAAGAGTGCAGGTTGCAGATAGCGGGCTATCCGGGGGCCAGCTACCGGTCGTTCGACTCCGGCGAGGCCGCTCGCATTGCCTATGAAACCGGTCGGCAGTCCTTCGGAGAGGTTGCGAAACCCTCTTCGCCGTCCGTTCGGGAGGTTTTCCCCTGCGCGCTCCCGTTCATTCGCGAGAGTCTGGCCGTGGATGCGGCTTGCAGCGGCAATCCGGGCGACATGGAATACCGGGGCGTCCATGTGGCCTCCGGAAAGGAATGGTTTCATGTGGGGCCGCTCAGACAGGGGACAAACAATGTCGGGGAATTTCTGGCGCTTGTGCACGGGCTGGCGCTGATGAAACGGGACCATCTCCCGCTGCCGCTCTATTCCGACAGCCGGAACGCCATCCTGTGGATAGGGATGAAGAAATGCCGTACCAAACTCACACGGACGGCGGCCAATGTTCCCGTCTTCGATCTGATCGAACGGGCCGAAAAATGGCTGCGGGAGAATACCTGGGAAACACAGATTCTCAAATGGGATACCCGGGCATGGGGCGAAATACCGGCCGATTTCGGACGGAAATGATTCGGGACTCAACCGGAACCCTGTTTTGTATCCTTGAATTTCCATATCTTTGCTCCTCAAACAAATTAAACGGGAACTTTTTATGAAACGGGCAATTATTATTGGAGCAACGTCGGGTATCGGACGGGAAGTGGCAAAAAAACTGCTGGCGGAAGGCTGGCAAATCGGTGTGGCGGGCCGGCGGGAACAGGAACTGACAACCTTACAGGCCCTGTCTCCCGAACGTGTGTCGATTCAGACGCTGGACGTTACGCGGGAAGACGCGCCGGAACAGCTGCGCCGGCTGATTGCACAAACCGGCGGGATGGATTTGTTTTTCCTCTCTTCCGGCGTCGGCTGGGTGAATCCGGAATTGCAGCCTGAAATCGAATTGCGTACCGTCGAAACCAATGCATCGGGATTCGTCCGCATGGTGACGGCGGCTTTTCTTTATTTCCGGGAACATCAGGGCGGCCATCTGGCCGTGATCAGTTCGGTGGCCGGGACCAGAGGCATCGGTTCGGCGCCGGCCTATTCGGCAACCAAACGCTTCCAGAACATCTACATAGAGGGGCTGGCGCAGCTGGCACACAACCGGAAGTTGAATATTCATTTCACCGATATCCGTCCGGGGTTCGTGGATACGGCCATCCTGGACGGGAACGGGACGATGCGGTATCCGATGCTGATGAAGCCCGAACGTGTAGCGGCGCAGATCGTCCGGGCGCTGAACCGGCGTCGGCGCATAGCCGTCATTGACTGGCGTTATGCGTGTCTGGTGTTTGTCTGGCGGCTGATTCCCCTGTGGCTGTGGGAACGGATCAGACTAAAGAATCAATAAAAAAGAAAAACACAATGAAAACAAACTTTTTAATAAGCCTGATTGCAGGAGGAATCCTTTTAACAGCCTGTGCGTCAAAACCCGTCAAAAACACCGTACAGAAAAGAGAAACGATTGAATACAAAGCGAATGACGACAAATTCCCCAATCCGGAAAGAGGGTTTTACAAATCTTCGAATTGCAATCTGGGAACCGGCGCCGGTCTGCTCACCGAAAGCACGTTGAGCGCTTATCGCCAAAACAATATTTCCCTGCTCTTCCGCTATTTCTATTTGAAGAATTTCCGGAATGATCCGTTATCGCAAAAAGCCTTGGACGATTTCGACAAAGACATGGCCACGATCCGGAAAGCGGGAATGAAATGTATTGTGCGTTTCGCCTATTCCAGCGATATCGACGAACCGGATGCGCCGCTCAACACCATCTTGCAGCATTTAGACCAGCTAAAACCCTGTTTGCAGAAAAACGCCGATGTTATCGCCGTGATGCAAGCCGGTTTTATCGGTTCTTGGGGCGAATGGTATTACACGACCCACGGACTGAATACCTCCGGAAATCGCTATACCGTGCTGAACAAAATTTTGGAAGCTTTGCCGGAAAACCGCATGGTGCAAGTGCGAACGCCGGAGTATAAAAAAGAATTTGTGCAACGGGCAACGCCGTTAAAAGAAGAAGAAGCCTTCAGCGCCCGGAATATCGCCCGGATAGGACACCACAACGATTGCTTTCTGGCAAGCGCCACCGATTATGGAACTTATCAGGACATAGAAGCCGATAAAAATTACCTGAACAAAGACTGTTTATATGTTCCCATCGGCGGAGAAACCTGTCCTCCCAACGGAATCGCCCCGGCCGACGGCCTGAAAGCGTATAACGAAATGCGCCGCTTGCGCTTCAGCTTCCTGAACGAAGACTACTACCGGAATGTGAATAACTTATGGATTGAAAACGGATATATGGATCAAATAATTAAAGAATTAGGCTACCGTTTCCAACTCATTTCGGGAGAATATACGACCGATGTTTATCCCGCGAGCGCTTTTACCGCCCGTATGGTCTTAAAAAACGTGGGATTTGCTTCCCTCTACAACGAACGACCGGTGGAATTGATCCTTAAAAATACGGATTCTCACGAACTTTATAAAGCCACCCTGGAAATAGAGCCGCGCCTCTGGAAACCCGGTATCGAAACCTGCATCGACGTCAACATCGGTATCCCCGCCCAAATAGCGACCGGAGAATATGCGCTCTATTTGAATTTGCCCGATAAGGCGGAAACCTTACAGGCAAATCCCGATTACGCAATCCGCTTCGCCAATGAAAATGTCTGGGAAGCCCAAACCGGATACAATAATTTGCAGGTAACCATTCACGTACAAAGCAATAACAATAATCAGGCAACGCCTTATCCGGGTCGCCTGTATTTCGAAAAACAATCATCGGATGAATAAATATCCATGTTGCCGGAAATCTGACTGTCAGCCTGACCGTTAAAAATTCGGGCGATCAACTGTGACCCGTCAGGAAATCGAACAGACAAACGTAAGTCTTCCCCATTTCGCCAAACTTCCGAAGAAAAGACCAAAATGAAGATGTCGGGCTTTTCGTCAGGAAACAAAAAAATGTGGACTTGGGAACCGCTCAACACCGGAACCGCCCTCGTCGCCGATGACATGTGGGGCAATACGGCAGTCGGCGTTTTCCGCCTGAAAAAAGCCGGTCTTGATCAATACCTTAACACGATTTATCCGGACGGCTGGTGCTGGAAAAAACATCAGTCAAAACCTGCATGCTGCGGTCTATTTCTTTTCCCTGTACTCTTTTCGCAGAGACACCTGCGTTGCCGTCGGAAAATCGGCCGGTACGGGTTGCGTCACTTTACCCGTAGCCGCCCACTCGGCGCCGCGAAGCAACAGCGTCTGAAAACCGGCGCACTGCATGGCCGTATTGTCTTCGAGCGAAGCCCCCGCATGTCCGAGCATGAGATGAAAAATGCGCGCTTTGCCGTAGTCTACGGTAAAAACCAACGGCTCTTCGCGTCCCGACCCGCGAGTGGCCGTATCGGAATAAGCGGTGTAGAGCAGGGCGCCAATGTTACCCGGCCCCCGCATCCGGTCATACAGTTCGTCCTGTGCATGAAGCCATTGTGCCGGCAAGCCTTTGGTCACGGGATGTTCCCTGTCACGTCCGTTCAGCCTGTACTCATGCTGTTTCCCGTGCGAACCTCCGGGGCCGGGCGAAGTGTCTTTCACCAGCCGACCGTCTTTCCAGTACACATACGGTCCCGATTTTTCATCACGGTTTTCCCAGCCGCCCAGTGCACAGATTTGATTGTATTCCGCCCATTGGGAAAAGGCATTGTCGGCTGCATGATAGACAATGATTCCGCCGCCGTTTTCCGCATATTCAAGCAGCCGCCGATCGGTCTCTTCCGGCCAGCGGTCGCCGTTGTAATCAAGCAACAGCAAATCATAGGAGGTAAAATCAGGTACAAAACCGGACATGTCTTCACCTTTCCCCGGCGAAACGGCAAAATCGACGGTAAAAAGTCCTGCATTTTCCAGCATCTGTTTAAATGCCACATGGCTGACCTGCCAGTTGTGATTGTTTTGTCCGGTGACGATCAGCGCCTTCAAAGGCTGCCTGCCGCAAGAGGTGCACGCAAAAAATGCGGCGACACAGACAGACAGCATACTTGCCAATACTGTTTTTTTCATAAATAACTGATTCTATTTCGGGCAAAAATACAACATTCTATCAAAAAGCGATAACTTTGCTTTCCTAAAGTTGAAAAAATGACACATTTTCTTAGAACGGGAATTGTTTTCATCGGTATTTTTTGTTGTTTTCCCCGGACGCAGGCTCAATTCGACGACTGGCGCGAACAAACCAGGCTGTTGATTTATGCTCCGCGCTATTTCGGTCCGAATGCATTTCCGCTGCCTGAACTTCACAGCGGCAAAGTGGCGGAGCGCTGCGAAACAGAACTGAGAGGCGATTATCATGTGGCTGCGGGAGACCGGACGAAAGATGTCTATGCCCGGTTCTTCATGCCGGTTGCCGGGGGGCGTGCCGGACTGGAAGTCAGCGGGGTCATACGGGAGGACTATGTGACCACGGACGAGACGAAAGAAGAGCGTCATGCCGTTGAAAACCGCCCTCCCATCCCATGCTACGGCGATGTCATCATCAGTTCGTTTTATCAGGTTTTGAAAAGCGACAAATGGTGCGACCTTATGCTCGGCAGTCATCTGAAAACAGCCAGCGGCGGGCGTTTGTGCGATGCGCGCTATACGGATGCCGCCACATACTGGTTTGATTTGACGGCCGGCCGGGATTTGCTCCGCAGCGCAGACCGTTTGGCCTTTCTCCGCGTACAGGGAATGGCCGGCTTTTACTGCTGGATGACCAATGATCCCGTACACCGCCAGAACGACGCTGCGCTGTATGGCGTCGGACTCGGCGCGGGATACAGGAATGTATTGCTTACCTGCGATTATTCCGGTTTCGACGGCTACCGGAACCTGGGTGATCACGCCGTCGCGCTTCGCTGCAAGTTAAACTGCGAGTACAGAAAAAATATCCTTTCCCTCCGCTTTCTGCACGGCATGAAAGATTATCTGTTCAATACGTATTCCGTAGCCTATATTCGCCGTTTTTAAGAGGAGCGTTGAGTCTGCACTCCGCCATGCACTCTCAATTCTCAATAAAGCATCCTGTTTTTGCTTCAACAAGACGTATTTTCGGCCGGATAACACGTATTTTTACCTGAACAATACGTGTTATTGCTCCGATAATACGCATTATCGCGCTGACAATACGTGTTTTTTTGCCTGAGAAATCCGCTTTTTTAGCAGGAATAGAGGCTTTTATCATCCATACTGCCACTCCGTCCGAGTGTGTAATCCGAAATCCTGTCGAGGCCGGGCAGCGGGCAGTGCTCTGCCGTATCGCCGGCAGGATTCCGTTTACGGAACGGTGTTGCCGGCCGCTTTGTAGATGTCATACCATTCCCGGCGCGTGAGCGGCAGGTCGGAACCCCGGCAACTGTCGGCGAGCCGCTGCAGGTTGGTCGTTCCAAGAATGACCTGTATCCGGGCCGGGTGGCGCGTAATCCATCCTGTGGCGACGGCCGAATCGGTCACGCCATACCGGTCGGCCATCTGACGGATGACCCCGTTCAGTTCCCCGTAGTTGGGATCGCCGAGAAACGGCCCTTCAAAAAAGCCCTTCTGGAAAGGCGACCAGGCCTGAATCGTAATGTCGTGCAGGCGGCAGTATTCCAGAATCCCGCCCTCGCGGTTGACGCTCTGGTCGAGATGCATGTTGACGGTCAGTCCGCTGTCGATCATGGGCGTATGCGCAATGCTGAGCTGCAACTGATTGATGAACAGTTTCTGCGGCACATACTTCTGCAGCAGTTCGATTTGCATCGGGTTGAAGTTGGAGACGCCAAAGTAACAGACCTTCCCCGCGCCCTGCAGGGCGGTGAATGCCCCGGCCACTTCTTCCGGTTCCATCAGCGTGTCCGGACGGTGCAGCAGCAGGAAGTCCAGGTAGTCCGTTTTCAACCGTCCCAGTATCCCGTCGACCGATTCCAGTATATGCTCCCTCGAGAAGTCAAAGAAAACGCCCTTGCCGATACCGCCCCTGCGGATGCCGCATTTGCTCTGGAGAAAGATTTTCCCGCGGATGGAAGACGTAACCGGCAGGGCCTCTGCAAAGCGCGTTTCGCAGAGGCCGTCGCCGTATATATCGGCATGGTCAAAGAAATTGACGCCCTCATCCAGCGCCTTGTGCAGCAGCGCTCTCACTTCCGAAACCGATAAGGTTTTCAGTCTCATGCATCCCATGACAAGGTTGGAGGCAGTGATGCCCGTTGTTGAAATCCTGATATTTTTCATCTTTATGCTGATTAGTTATTTCGAAACAAAGATAAGACTTGTGACCGAAAAAGGCTTGCCGACCGCGCGATTCTTTTTTGCCCGGGCCGGTCAGGCACATGTATCCGGCCATTCGAAAAGATGTGGAAACCTATACGGCCTGGCTTACCCAAACTGCGGGCCGTGTACATCGGATTCCTGCCGGCCCGGCCGGGTCTTCCGAAGGGCGCAAAAAGGAAGTCGGATAAAAAATAACGGCTCATCCTGCGCGGCATCCCTGTTTACGGTGGATGATTCATGCCGTCGAAATCTCTAAAAACATGGTATCTTTGTCTCCGTCGAAAAAGTTCTTTGAGGTCCCGGATAAAAAACGGAAGCCGGACGACGCCGACATCCGCCCGCCATACCTTCTATTTTCCCGTGAAATTAGATTTGTTCCGGCGAGATTAGATTTGTTCCCGTGAGATTAGATTTGTTTCGGCGAAATTAGATTTGTTTCCGTGAAATTAGATCTGTTTTGGCGAGATTAGATTTGTTCCCGTGAAATTAGATTTGTTTTGGCGAGATTAGATTTAATCTGGCGAAATTAGATTTAATCTGGCGGGATTAGATCTGATTTAGAGGCCTTTCATAAGTTATTTGCTGCTGATTTACAGCTTTTTGACGAAAGTGGGGCGTGGACGGCAAGGGAAAAGGGGGCCTGAAAACGGAAGGCGCCCCGGAAAATTAAACCATATTATCGTATAGATATGATCAGACAATACAGTAGAAGAGAATTTATCAAAGCGGCAGGTTTGGCATACGGCAGTGTGATGCTGTTACCTGCATGTTCATCTTTGCCGGCATCCGGTTATCGGGTTTTTACAGAGGCTGAAGCCGACTGCCTGATGGCCCTGTGCGAACAGATGATACCCGCCGATCAGGATCCGGGGGCTACGCAAGCAGGGGTGATCCGTTTCATAGTTATGAACAGCGCTCACAATGCAAAGGAAAAGCCTTTCCGGAACTGTCTGCGTTGCCACGGAATGTTTTATGAAGAGAGTTTGCAACCCCCGTTTTCCCCATTTGCAACTCCGCCCTTCACTCTCAATTCTTAATTGAATGACTATTTTTGCAGCGTTATAACTGGAAACACAGATGAAAAAATGGATTTTATGCCTGTCTGCGTGCTGCCTGGGAGTGGCGTGCAGACAAGAGGCGCCCTATTACGAAGAAAGCGGAACGGTGTTTCATACCCGTTACCACATCAAATATCAGTCGGATCGGCTGTTGACGGACCGGATTGACGCGGAGTTTCAAGCGTTTAATCTTTCTCTGAATCCGTTCAACCCCCATTCCTTGCTGGCGAAGGTCAACCGCAATGAAGATGTGGCGGTGGACGAATGGTTTGCCGCCGTATTCAACCGATCAATGGAGGTATCGGCGCGTTCGGAGGGAATGTTTGACGTGACGGCAGCCCCGCTGATTAACCTGTGGGGATTCGGGTTCGAGCGGAAAGACAGCGTTTCGCAGCCGGTGATCGACAGTCTGCTGACGTTTGTCGGTTATCGCAAAGTCCGTCTGGAAAACAGTCATGTCGTGAAAGATGACCCGCGGATGAAGCTGAATTTCTCCGCCATAGCGAAAGGCTTTGCCTGCGATGTCATTGCCGGTATGCTGGAACGGGAAGGCGTTGCGAATTACATGGTGGATATTGGCGGCGAAATAGCGGTGAACGGTCTCAATCCCAACGGCCACTGCTGGCGCGTGGGCATCAGCAAACCGGAAGACGACCCCGGCGGTATGAATACCCAAATGAACGGAATCGTGCAGCTATGCGGCAAATGTGGCCTGGCGACTTCCGGAAATTACCGCAATTTTTACGAGAAAGACGGGAAACGGTATGCACATATCATCGACCCGCGAACCGGCTATCCGTCCGAACAGTCCATCCTCAGTGCAACCATTGTGGCATCCGACTGCATGACGGCCGATGCGTATGCCACGGCCTGCATGTCGATGGGAGTGGAAAAAGCCATGCAGATGATGGAC
Source organism: Tannerella sp. (assembly GCA_031276675.1). Lineage (GTDB taxonomy): Bacteria > Bacteroidota > Bacteroidia > Bacteroidales > Tannerellaceae > Tannerella. The sequence goes on along the minus strand of JAISMO010000116.1, from coordinate 33,711 downwards.
CTGTTGCCCGGCGTTGAATACTATTTCATCTTTTCCACTCCGGACAGCCTGTTTCAGGTCAAACATTCCGAAGGGCTGTCGACCATGCTGCTGAAATGACCGGCCGGCGCGCTGTCTCAACAGCCGTGTTTCCGGAAATAATACGCCAGTCCCAGCAGATGCCGGCCGTTGATTTTTGAAAAGATCCGGCGTGAGGAAATGCGCTGATAGGCGTGGAACATGGAGACTTGCGGCAGATAAAAGACCTTGTATCCGGCCTGTTTCATCCGCAGGCAGAAATCGGCGTCTTCCGGACCGTAAAAGATATGTTCGTCCAGCAGACCGATTTTTTCCTGTGCCGTCCGGCGAAACAACTGGCAGGCGCCAATGACGTAATCGACCTCGAAAGGCCGGGTGGCGTTCACGTCATAGTCGCTGTCCCGCGGCGCGCGGGAAACCGGCGCTTTCCCGCGCAGCCTGCGGGTGAAAATCCGGAAAGCCGCCTTCAGTTTCCCGCCCATTGTGGGAAATCTCCGGCAGGAGTTCTGTATCCGTCCGTCCTGTCCGTACATCTTGCAGCCGCACAAGCCGGCCTCCGGATGTTCGTCCATAAAGGACAGCATCGCCGCAAGCGACGTTTCCGAGGCTTCCGTGTCGCTGTCCAGCAGCCAGATGTATTCGCCCGACGCCGCGCGGATGCCCCGGTTCCGGGCGGCGGAAATGCCGGCGTTGCTCCGGTTCTCGAAGACGGTTATGTGCGGATGGAGACGCCTTATCTCACGCAGTGTGGCATCGGTGGAGGCGTTGTCGACATAGATGATTTCCACCTGCGGATCGCAGGAAAGAAAATGCAGCGAAGCCAGGTTTTTCTCCAGATAATGCCAGGAATTGTGTCCGATAATAACTGCCGACAGTCGCATGACGGTTTATTTTCCAGAACGGGTAAGTTTATTCTTCAGCGCCTTGCAGGCTTTCCAAAATTCGGAGAAGGAGGAAAAACGGCGCATTTGCGACCAGATGAACCGGGGACGCAGGAAGAATCTGATATTGTAGTGGAACAGGAGTTTCTCCATTTCCCTGTTACTCAAACCCGGATAGGAAAGGATGGAATGATGCTGCACATCCGTCGGCACATATTCGCCACCCACAATCCACTGATTCTCCCTGGCCAGGCGATGAAACTCCGTTCCCGGAAACGGCGCTGCAATATTAATCATCACCTGCGAAACGTGCAGGCGAATAGCCGTGTTCAGCGTCTCTCGGATGGTGTCCCCTGTCTCCAGCGGACTGGTGCCTATCAGTATGTTCAGTTTGACCGGCACGCGGTAGCGGTTCAGCCATTCGACCGCCTCCATGATTTGCCGGCGCGTGAGGCCCTTCCTGATGTATTTCAGTATCTCGTCATTGAACGATTCAACGCCCAGGTCCACATATTCGCAACCGCTTTCTCCCAGGATGCGGGCGATGTTTGCGGTAATGGCGTCTGCCCGGGCCTGGCATCCCCAGATGATGCCATGCCTGCGTAATGCGTCGGCAATGGGTATCAGCCGTTTTTCCGACGTGATAAAGTTATCGTCCATGAAGCCGATAGCCCTGTATCCCTCCGCTGCCAGCAGATCAATCTCCGCGACCACGTTTTCCGGCGACCGCATGGAGATGAACGGCTTTTTCCCCTTTTCGGCGCGATATTCCAGTTCGCGGGCGAAGGTCAATGAACTCGGCACACAGTAGATACAGTGAAACGGACAGTTTCGCGAGGTGACCATCGCCGTGTAGGGAGCACGTTTCAGTTTTGGATTGCTGAAAAAGTGCATATCCACCAAGTGCCTTGCCGGAAAGGGTAACGAATCCAGGTCTCTTAACAAAGCCCGCGAGGGGTTGTGCCGCATCTTCGCGTCGCTGCCGTTGAGGAAGGAAATACCTCTGATCTCCTGCCAGGACTGCTTCCGGGCAATGCACCGGCATAATTCCACGACCGTTTCCTCCGGTTCGCCGCGTACGGCAATCTGCCGGTCATGCTGCAAAAAATGCTGCGCATAATAGGTCGGAGCCGGACCGGTGTAAACAATGTAAGCCTCCGGTGCATGGCGACGGATCCATTCCGAGGCCGCCACGTCGTTTTTGATGGAGAGATTGACCGCCCAGATCAGGTAGAGGTCCGACGTGTCCCGTTCGAGAAACTGCCTGAACCTTTCCGCCGAACGGCGAGTGGTAATGAAATCCTCGTATCTTACGGTATAGCCTTCGTTTTCCAGCACGGCGGCCACCGTCAGTTCGTAGATATTGATCATGGGATAAACCATGGTCGTGCATCCGGCAGTCCGTTCGGCCGGCCGGCCCCCGACAAGCACGGGGGGTATGATAAATGTTATCTTCACACGTTATTCGGTTAGGAATTATCAATCAGGGATGCGTATGCCGAAACCCGCCGGTAGCCTGTCCACAGGCATTGAAAATCGTTTCCACCGCATCTTCCGGCGTTCGGGATTCATGCCAGAGGCTCTCGCGACAGAGGAGAAACCGTTCGTCTGCCGCCTGCCGGAAAAGGGTGAACAGCGGGTCATAATAGCGGTTGGTGTTCAGGATCACGACCGGATGGCGATAAAGCCCCAGCTGTTTCCACGTGATGATTTCCAGCAGTTCCTCCAGTGTGCCGCATCCGCCCGGCAGGGCAATGACGGCGTCCGACAGGGCTGCCATCCGCTGTTTGCGTTCGTGCATCGTTTCCACTTCAATGATCTCCGTCAGGGACTTGTCACACCAGCCGTTCCGCACCATGAAACGGGGTATGACGCCCGTCACGCTGCCTCCTTCGCGCAACACCGCTTCGGACACCGTCCGCATCAGCCCGGTGGAACCGGCGCCGTTAATCACCCGTATCCCTCTTTTGCCCAGCAGGCTGCCCGTCTTTTCCGCCGCTTCTCCGTAGGCCGGATGAACGCCCGTGCCGGACGCGCAGTATATGCAGACGGCACGGACCCGGTTTATCCTGTCTGTGTCCATAACGGATAATGTTTCCTTGACGACATGATTTTATATATGATTCCGGCCTGCTTCACTGAAGCAGGCCGGAATCCGGAAGGAGGAACCCGATCTCCGGGCAGGTGCAGAACCATACCGTGCAAAGCCATGACAAGAGATGGGCGGAGTTTTTCCGGCTTATTCACCATGCATTGTTTCCCCCGTTTCCGGACGGCATGTTACTTCCTGTACTTGCAGCATTGCGGCAATGCCTGGTAGGTTTTGTCTTTGGCCTGGTCCTTTTCCGTATCGTGACCCGCTTTGGCGACGGCTTTGGAAACGGCTTCAAGCGAAGTCTTCGCCGGGTCATAGTTCACGTGCAGCATCCGACTGTTTTTATTCCAGGATACGGACGTCACCCCCTTGACCTTTTTGGCCGCTTTTTCAATACGGGTTTTACACATCTCGCAACTGCCCTTTACGTGCAGGTGTGCGTGCGTATCTCCGGCAGAGAGACCTGTCAGGACGCCGGTCCGTTCGTCCGGCCGGATTTCCGGACAGGCCTGTGCGTTGCCCGTTCCCAGGAGGAATGCAGCGACAACGACTGAATAAACTGTTTTTTTCATCTTCTTTCTGTTTTATATGAGACACAAATATAGATAAAAAATCAGATTGCACACACAGACAGATAAAAAACCGGGAGGAGGGTCAGGCGTCTTCCCGGTTCCCCACATGCCGTTTTTTTTCCCGACTTTGTGCCGCTTAACAGTGCACAGCGGCAGGTCTCCAGTGCACAGGTGAACCCACCTCCAGCCTGGAGGTCGACCGACCTGTAGGCTTGAGGTCGATCAACCTGCAGGCTGGAGGTCAATTAACCTGCAGGCTGGAGGTCGATCAACCTGTAAGCTGGAGGTCGCCTGACCTCCAGGCTGCAGGTCCATCGACCTGTAGCGTAGAGGCCCACGGACCTATACACTACAGGTCGATCAACCTCCGATGCACAGCGGCATGTCTGTCGCAGCAACGGCCATCGGGCGGCCTGTCGGCAAGGGATAAGCCCGGATGCCGCGTAACATGAGTGAATAAAAACGACCCCGGCAGCAAAGAAAATCCTCTCGCTTCCCCTGTCGTCCTGAGGGCCACCCTGAAACTGTAGCTTCAGGGTGGCTGAGGGCCATGTTCGCCCGGTACATGGCGACATCTGCCTGATTTGACGGTGAGTATCCCCGTGTCATCAAGTGAAGCAAAAACGGATGATACGGGGGTTTAGCCGGCGGAAGGGGAGTGGAGGAGCGGGGGGAAGCAGTGGGGACTGCTATTGGAAAAACAGATAATTGTAACTGCTTCCCTGTTCCGCCTCCGTGTGATTGTTCATAAGTCCGGCCGGACGGTTCAGCGCCTGATATGCACTTTGCCTCTGCCGGTTTGCCCGTCGGTGATGAGCTGGTAGATGTAGATGCCGGGGGACAGGCTGCCGCCCGATACCGTTTCTCCGGACGCTACCCGCCGGCGCAGTACCGCCTGACCCTGCAAGCTGTAGAGTATCAGCTCGGCGCCGGAGACCGTTTCGGGCAGAAAGACCGTCAGGTCGCCCGTGGCAGGGTGTGAGACCACCCGCAGGTCGGAGGCCGACGGAAGCTCGAAGAGGCCGGTTGCCGACTCGAACACGGCGATGTACAGCACATCCTGTGTCACCTTGATGGTGCGCGGGTTCTGCGTATTGCCGTCGCTCCACCGCACAAAGCGGTAGCCCGGATCGGGCACTACGCCGATGGTGGCTAACGTGTTGTCCTTATAGTCGCCGCCGCCCAGCACCGTGCCCCATGAGGGGTTGTTTACATAGACGGTCACATGGTGTTCCGTTTCCGTTATCGCGGCGACACTCTCGATGACGGCCAGAAAGACGGCGTCCTGCGTGACGTTTACCTGGCGCGGATTCTGCGTATTGCCGTCGCTCCACTGCACGAAACGGTAGCCCGTATGGGGTACGGCTCCGATGAGGACCGTCGCCCGGTCGGCATAGTGGCCGCCGCCTATCACCGTGCCCCACGAGGGGTTGTTCACAAAGACGGTCACCTGATGCGGCGTGGCGCCCGACTGCGTGGCGCCGACGACCTCGCACACGGCCGTACGGGCCATGTCGCCCGTCACGGTAATGGCCCGCGGGTTCTGCGTATTGCCGTCGTCCCAGCGCACAAAGCGATAGCCCGTTGCGGGTATCACCCCGATGAGGGCCGTCTGGCCGGTCGAGAAGTCGCCTTCGCCCACCACCGTGCCCATGATTGGATCGTTGATGAGCACGGATACATGATGTTCCGGTATGGCTTCAAACACGGCCGTCAGGTTGACGGGCTGCGTGACGGTAAGGTCGCGCGGGTTGTAGATGTTGCCGTCGCTCCACTGCACAAAGCGGTAGCCCGTCGCGGGAACGGCCTGAAGGGTGACGGCGCTGCCGTCGGCCACCGTGCCGCCGCCGCCGGTCACCTGACCCATGCCGGTATGGTTCGGCTGCACGGTGACGCTGTGATACGGAATCGGTTCAAACTCGGCCCGGAGCGTGGTGTCCGTCAGGAAGTCTATCGTGCGCGGGTTCTCCGCATTGCGATCGCTCCAGTATCTGAAGCGGTAGCCCGGCTCGGGTATCGCCACGATGATGGCCTCCTCAAGGTGTGCCCTGTACTGCGTGCTGCCGGTCACTTTCCCCATGGCCGGGTCGTTGGTGGTGACGGTGAGGTTGCACAGGCGTTCCGAAAATACGGCCGTAAATGCCGTATCGCAGGCAAGGGAAATCGTGCGCGGGTTCTGCACGTTGCCGTCATGCCACCGTACAAAACTGTAGCCCGCATTGGGCGTGGCCGAAAAGTTTACGCTCGAGTATTCTACAAAATCTCCGCTGCCGGTTACCGTGCCCATGGTCGGGTTTTCGACCGTCAGGGTCAGACGGTGGTGTACCAGATCAAATATCGCCGTCAATACCATATCGGACATGACGGTGATTGTCCGCGGATTGTCCGTATTCCCGTCGCTCCACCTTACAAAACAGTAACCCGTTCCGGCGCTTGCCAGTATATTTGGTATGGATGTGCCTTCCTGAACAGAAGTAGCTGTTGAGTAGGTGGGGGCAACACTTCCTTTGGCCACATCGCCGGAAACAATGGTTACGTCATGCATAATCGGCGCAAATGTCGCTGTATATGTCTGAGATGACGGTGCCGTGGCAGTTATGGTAATGTGACGCGGATTGTCCGTATTCCCGTCGTCCCATTGCACAAAGCTATGATGGGCCTCCGGTGTGGCCGTGATGGTATACGTACTGTCCGTTTTATAAGTCCCGCCGCCTGTTACCGCGCCCATGGACGCGTCGGCGGAAGCTGCGGTTACGGTGTGCAGGACGTCGAAGTAAGCAACCAGACTCACATCCGCCGTTGCGGTGAAAGAACGTGTTGCATTCGTATTTCCATCACTCCATTTTGCGAAGCTATAGTCGGTGCCGCTGGACGTTGCGGTTAATGTAACCGGAGCGTCTTTATCGTAAATGGCGCCTCCGCTAACGGTTCCCCTTCCGCTTTCGTTCGGCACAGCCTGTATATTATATGTATAAACAAAGCGGGCTGTAATAGCGGAATCCGATGCAAGCGTAACTGTACGTGAATCGTTTGTATCGCCGTCATCCCAATCTACAAACCGGGCGCCGGAACGGGGAGTTGCTGTAATAGTGGCAGTATTGCCCGGGCAAGTAGGGTCTGTTTTAGTAACCTCACCTGCCGCAGGAATATTACTGAATACACTAAGTTTATAGGGTTCTCCGACAAGATTGGTGAAATGGGATAACCATGGGCCACTGCCGGTTAAAGAGCAGAGAACCGTCACGGGAGTATTGGCATCTAAGCTTGTCAAACCGCTATTGTTGTGGGCAGGCAGTGCCGCCATTATCTTGATTGCGCTAATATCGCTGCAACTGTAAAAAGCAGATTGCTCAATATCCGTCACCGCACTGCCGACAGTCAGAGAAGTTAAGCCCGTGCATTGATCAAAAGCTTTCTCCGGAATCGTCGTTATTCCATCACCGATTATTACGGAACTTATCCCGGTGCAGCCAGAAAAAACTTCCGCCTTAAGCGTCGTTACCGAGTTGGGAATGATTAAGTCCCCAACCAAACCTGTGCAACCCATAAAAGCAGCCTCGTTCATAGTACGAAGCGAATTGGGGAATGTGACGTAGGTTATCTTGGTATTTTCCTTAAAAGCGCTCTCGCCGATCGTCGTTACCGAATTGGGAATGGTTAATGGCCCGGTGATGCCGCATCCATAAAACATGCGTTCATCAATAGAAGTAAAATAAATGGAATTTGGAAATGTGACGGAGGCTAATTTGCTGCATCCGTTAAATTGGCTGCGCGGGGTCGTTCCAAGATTATCCATACCCACCGAATTGCCGAGTTTGACGGAGGTTATATTCGAACAGCCTGCAAAAGCAAACGGTCCCAAATGCTCGACTCCGTCGGGAATCGTTAATTGTCCGACTAAACCGGAGCAGTTTTGAAAAGCGCTCTGCTCGATATGCTTAAGCGAAGTGCCGAATGAGACGGAAGTTAATTGGGAGCAAGACATGAAAGCAGACTTTCCAATAGTTATAACCGAATTGGAAATCGTTAATGCTCCCTGAAAGCCAGAGCAATCGTGAAAAGCATAATCTCCAATAGTGGTAACCGAATTGGGAATGGATACCGTCCATATGTGTGTTGCCCCATTAAAAGCATTCTTCCCAATGGACGTTACACCCGACTGTATGACCACGTTTCTGACTCCATTGATTCCCGTGGCGCTACTCCATGGTGTCGCAGCGTAGCTGCTGTAATCACTCATCGCTCCCGAGCCGCTAATGGTAAGGGTGTTGAACGGGGTGCCCGAAGTAATTGCCCAGTGGCAATTTCCGTCTGTGCCGGAGGATACTACGGTTTGCGCCGTCACCTTGTCTGCTGCACAAAAGAGGAGTGCAGCGGCTAAAAATACACTTAGTTTTCTCATAGAATTTTTGTTTAACGTCCTCTCCTTGTGGACCACTAAAGTTTTAGAGTTTGTAAAAATTTTGTTCATGTAAATACGGATAAATGGTTCTGTTAATTATAAAGCTGAAAGCGTTCCGGGCCTGTAAGGGATGGCGTCCGCAGCCCGTTCCGCATGGCCGGAAAGGTACCCGGCCGGGGCCGGATGATTCCGTGCCGCGAAAAAAGCGGTCGTGTGCCAGGCAAATGCCGTGTCGCCTGCGCGACCCGGTCCTGCCGTTCCCTGTGATGTCGCTCTGGAAAGCCATGCGCCAAAAGTATGTGGTCTGCTCAAAAAAGGTGTCCCATTTTTCGAAATGCGACACTTCCGTGAGAGGTGTCCGTTCCAGTCCGTTAACTGCTGGCGTCTCTGTCTCTTCGGCCATGTGTGGTCTCTCCACCGGTCTCTCCGTCATTCCGCTGGTTAAAACCCGGCGGCCATGCAACGGGAATGGGGCGAAAGCCCGATGCACGCGGGATTTTGCCGGTAAACCGGGAGGGAATCGCCGGAGGTTTTTCTTCAAGGCGTACAATATAATCACTGCCATTGGCGTTATTATATGGATTTTATGTTTTGAAGATCAATGCAGACAACTATGAAACCTTTGGTATTATCTTTTTTTGCGGTCATCTTGTGTTATTCATTCCTTTTTGACGGGCGAACCCCGCAAAAGCATGTGGACGAAGTGAATTATGCGATTCGGATGAAATTCCAGCCGTATGAGGCGCCCGATTCGGTGCCGTTTTATGCACGTACCCCGGAGCTTCGGGGGCCGAACCGTTTTATCCGTACCCACTTTCAATTCCCCGTCTTCGACTGAACGCATACGAAATACCTGAAAAAACCGTGATAACTTTCCTCCTCTCCCTGCCTGAACCGGCTGCGTGACTTCGAAACACATGCCGGGCCGAAGGCAACCACGGTGTGCGCAGGTGTACGGCCGGGCCGCGCTTGGAGATCGCGTAATTTTCATGTAATTTTGCGGCGCGCAAATGAAATGGAGAATGAAGAAACGGCAGCAACAAACGACGTCCCCGCCTTCCGGAAGTGTACGCAATCATAAAGTATCCTTTTTACTTAATGATGAAGAATACAATGTTATTCAACAGTATGTGGCGAAATACAGGATCAGGAACAAGTCAAACTGGTATCGTACGACGCTGATGAAACATGTCCTGAAAGTGATGGAAACCGATTATCCGACGCTGTTCAATGAATATGAGATGAGAAGATAAACAGACGCACCATGTCCTTTTTCACCGATGAATATTTTATGCGGCAGGCGCTGTCGGAGGCCCGACTGGCGGCGGCCGAAGGCGAAGTTCCCGTGGGGGCGGTAGTGGTGTGCCGCAACCGGATCATAGCACGCGCCCATAACCGTACCGAGCGCCTGAACGATCCGACGGCTCATGCCGAAATGCTGTCCATCACGGCGGCGGCGGACATGCTGGGCGCAAAATATCTTTCGGACTGCGCCCTGTATGTGACGCTGGAGCCTTGCGCGATGTGTGCCGGCGCGATAGGCTGGTCCCGAATCGGCTGTTTGACCTACGGCGCTCCCGACGTGAAAAAAGGGTTTCAGCGTTATGCGCCCGACGTCCTGCATCCGAAAACCGCCGTCCGGCACGGCGTGATGCAGGAAGAATGCATCGCCCTGATGCAGGCGTTTTTCCGGGAGAAACGCTGAGCGATGAAAAGTAACAGACAAACCTCATTTCCCCTGCAAAATAACCTCCATAGCCCGAAGACGGCACGCACCCGATTACCTCATTAACTGTCTATTTCCGGTTAATGAGGTAATGAGGTCATGGGTTGCCGGTTTATTACGGATACGGAGGCTGTTTTGTTTTCGAAATGCGGTGAAAAGGAGGTTTTATCGTTGCCTGTCCAGCAGGAGGGGCTGTGCTATGCTATTGATTTTTCATCCCTAAGGGGGTACAGAGGATGTCTCCAGCGTCTTCAACACGCGGATGACACGGATTTTACGGATGAACACGGATTCTTGTTGCTTTATAATCAAGAATAAAGCTTCCTGTCACGGCACAGGGCTGCTCCGCATCCCGGAGGTCGCCTGTTCCACGTATCGGAGGTTACTTGTTCCGTGCACCGGAGGTTACTTACTCTGCATTGCAGAGGTTACTTACTCCGCATCACGGAAATGCCTTGTGTCGCGACGCGGCAAAGCGTGCGTCACGACAGTGTTCGTAATCAAAGGTTTATTGAATGCTGGAAATAGCATCCGGTCGGGTCTGGCTGTTCACAAAATCATATCCTGCGAAGTATCGGTAATCTTTTCGACGGTTTCTTCTTCGGTGACGATCCAGGTCATTTTCCGGTCGTGGCTGTCGACCGGTATCCGGTCAAAAAGCTGAAACTGGAAACAGACACCCGCCGCGGGTACCGGATGAGCGGACAGAAAACGGTCATAATATCCCTTGCCTCTTCCCAGCCGGTTCAATCGGCGGTCAAACGCGACGCCGGGTACAAGGATCAGTTCCGGCTCGGCGAACGCTTTTTCATCCCCTCCGTCCGGTTCCATCAGATGGAAGGCGCCCCTGCGAAGCGATTCTTCTCCCCGATAGGGCAGGAAGATCATCGTCTCGCCCCGCACTGCGGGCAGCAGGATGAGTCTGTCGCGGCGCCATTTTTCAAGGAAGGCCGTCGTTTGCACCTCGTCCGGCAGGGCATGATAACAGGCGATACGGCGGGCTTCCCGGAATTGCGGCAACTGTTCGACGTGGCGCCAGACCTGCTCCGAAAGCCGACGCTGCAGGGTGCTGTTCCCGTACTGCTTTTTCAGTGCGGCCATCCTGCGGCGCCACTGCTGTTTGTGCGTCTCCGGTTCCATGCCGGCGGGCGATTCAGGATACATCCGGTTTCCATGTGCCGTCGCGGATGACTTTGACGGCCTGAAGAATGGTGGAATCATCCTTTTGGAAAACCGGATAGAAGCCGTCCGAATCAAAGAAGTTGCGAATAATATAAGCGTGTATGGCCGTCTCTATCAGTTCCCCGGAAATCTGAATCAGCGTCGGTCGTTTACGGATGCCTTTGGTTTCCGCATAGTCGGTGAACTCCGTGAGAAGCGGCTGCTGTTTCAGGTAGGCATACAGTTCTTTGTAAGAGGAATAAGCGGACAGTCTGGACTGATTCCGTTCGGAATATTCCAGCACAAACTCATACAGCGCGCCGCTGTTTATCACCGCATCATAGTAGGAGGTCACATTGCCGGTATCGAGCGGGATAAAAAGATCGGGCATGATGCCGCCGCCGCCATAAACCATGCGTCCGCCCAGGGTTGAGAACTGTAGCGATTCATCCATCCGGATGCTGTCCATGACGTAAAATTCGCCGTGCCGGTAGCGGATGTTCAGGTCCTGATCATATTCTTCGGACTTGCCCATTTCATACATTTTCTGGATGCAGCGTCCCGAAGGCGTATAGTAGCGTGCCACGGTCAGCCGCAGTTCGGAACCGTCGTCCATCATGATGGAGTTCTGCACCAGTCCTTTTCCATATGTCCGCCGGCCGATGATCAATCCCCTGTCATTGTCCTGAACCGTGCCGGCAAAGACCTCGCTTGCCGAGCCGGACATCTCGTCTACCAGGACGACCAGTGGCGCCTGCTGAAACGATCCGCTGCCGTCGGCATAAAAACTTTGCCGCTGATAGGCCTGCCCTTCCATATAGACGATCAGCCGCCTGGAGGGCAGAAACTCATTGGCCATCCGGATGGCAATGTCCAGATAACCGCCCCGGTTGCCCCGCAGGTCAATGATGTAACCGCTACAGCCGTTTTTCTGGAGTTTGGCAAGTGCGGTAATAAATTCGTTGTAGGTCGTGCGTGCAAAACTGTTTACCTTAATATATCCGATTTCCCCCAGCGCATAGGAAACGTCAACGGAATAGTTCGGCACATCTCCGCGAGTCACTTCAAAATGGATCAGTTCAGGCGATCCGCCGCGCTGGATGCCGAGTTTCACTCTGGTGTTTTTGGGGCCGCGCAACGTCCGCATGATCTGCGTGTCGGTGATGCTTTTCCCGGCATAGGTCGAATCGTCAATCGTGATGATCCGGTCAAACGGCAGGATGCCGACCTTTTCGGCCGGGCCTCCGGAAATGACGCTCGTAATCAGAATGGTGTCCGAGGGGGAGGTAAATGAAACGCCGATGCCGCTGAAAGAGCCTTCCAGATTGTCCGTGACGCTCTGCAGTTCCTCCGCCGAAATCAGTTTGGAATGAGGATCCAGTTCATTGACCAGACTGGTAGCCACCGTTTCGATCAGTCGATGGATATTTACCGTATCCACATACTGCCGGTCAATGATGCTCAGGATGGCGTCAATCTTGTTTCCGGTGTAAAAAGAATGTTTCCCCGACAGGCGGGAACCGGCGAAATAACCGCACGATATACTGATAATGACTGCCAGCGCAATGGGCACAAACAAATTTAACTTTTTATTTCTGAGCGTATTCATCTTCCTGTTTTGTTATGTCGATATAATCTACTGCAATTCCGGCCCGTAAAAGCAGGTGGCATCCCTCTTCCGTATGATATGCTTCGCTGTACACCACCCTTACGATTCCCGCCTGGATAATCAGTTTGGCACATTCGATGCAGGGCGACGCGGTGATATAGATCGTGGCCCCCCTGCTGCTGTTGGAGGATGCGGCCACCTTGGTGATGGCATTCGCCTCGGCATGAAGCACGTAAGGTTTGGTCATATTGTTTTCATCCTCGCAAACGTTTTCAAACCCGGAAGGCGTTCCGTTATATCCGTCCGAAATAATCATCTGGTTCTTGACAATCAAAGCACCCACTCGACGGCGTTTGCAATACGAATTTTCGGCCCATATCCGCGCCATCCGCAAATACCTCCGGTCTGTCTCTAACTGTTTATCGTCTCTTTTTGCCATTTAAAATTGAATAATTTGGCCCGTTCCACCACCGGCTTGATGCCTGCGAAGCCGGGTAAAAGCGGGCCTGATCGCCACATGCACACCCTTACTGTTGAGCGGCGGGAGTTTCCCTGTGATTCCGGAGCGGCTCGAACGCTCGACCCACAGCTTAGAAGGCTGTTGCTCTATCCAACTGAGCTACGGAACCTTGTTTACCGACATGAAACAGCCTGCGATTAAGAAAGATGACAGCAAATGAATCATTCAAACGGCACTCAAGCAATAAACCTGTCACGACGGCGACAAAGGTACGAAATGTTCTTGAATTCACAACGGTTGTGCCACATGCCGTTTGAGCGAATATCCGTTTTCGGAGACTTTTCCGGAGAAAAAGAGGCTGCGGCGTCTTCCGTGTCCATAACATTAACGCTCAAATTCGGAACTTTTAATATAACCGGATGAGAGAAATCCGTTCCATTCCTTTATATTTGTCACATTAAAAATGGAATGCAAGTACCTGAAAGTGTATTATTCGATGTAAATGAGAAATATATGATTGAATCAAACGGATGGAATGAAATGTACAGGTTTGTACACGGTAAGTTTAGAAGCTGTAATTTTTACATATCAGCACAGTGGGGACACCTCATTTGCGGATATGGCGAAAGCATTTTTGATATTTCTCATGGACGCTTTTCACCCGTGCACGCGCAGGACAAAAACAGAAAGGAGGGTGTTTGCAGAGAAACAGGATAAAAGCTGATCGTATATTATGAGACAACCGACAAAAGGCGACGGAGGGGTTCAAACTCAAGAGCGCCGTTATTTACCAAACCAAATAAATTATAAAAATTGACGTATGAAAAAGAGAAAGACATTTAGAAGTTGGAATACATGTCGAAAGATCATGTGCCTGCTGTGTATCCTGGGAACATCGTTTTCCATACATGCACAGGGAGATAAGAGAGTGAACGGCAGGATAATCGACTCGCAGGGCGAGGTGATTATCGGTGCGAATGTGGTGGAAAAGGGAACGACCAACGGCACGGTATCCGACACGGATGGCGCGTTCAGCCTGACCGTTTCCGAAAAAGCAGTGCTTCAGGTTTCGTTTATCGGCTATGTCACACAGGATGTCAGCGTGGCCGGACAAACCTCGATTACCGTCACGTTGAAGGATGACAGCGAAATGCTGGAAGAGGTCGTTGTCATCGGTTACGGAACGGTCAAGAAAAGCGACCTGACCGGTTCGGTGGCTTCGGTTTCGGACAAACAGTTCAAAGACCAGCCGGTCAAACGGGTGGAAGACATTCTTCAGGGACGTACCGCCGGCGTGGAAGTCACCACACTGAGCGGGATGCCCGGCGAAGGCATCAAGGTGCGTATCCGGGGTACGACTTCCATCAACAAGAGCAGCGACCCGCTGTATATTGTGGACGGGATTGTCAGTTCCACCGGACTGGAAGGCATCAATCCTTCCGATATTCAGTCCGTTGAGGTGCTGAAAGACGCTTCCGCCACGGCCATCTACGGCTCGCGGGGCGCCAACGGCGTGGTGCTGGTCACCACCCGGAAAGGCGGGGATGGAAAGGCGCGCATCACGCTGGACGTGGCCACGGGCCTCTCTCATATCATTAAAAAATATGACCTGCTGAGCGCTTACGAGTATGCGCTGGCGCTGAACGACATCATGGGAAGCACCACCGTTTCCGCGGCTGACGTGGAAGCCTACAGGAACGGCACCAAGGGCATTGACTGGCAGGATTTGATCACGCAAACCGGCGTCAGCCAGGACTACAAGCTGAGCATTTCGGGCGGTTCGTCGAAAAACCGGTATCTGGTTTCCGGCAATGTGCTGGACATGTCGGCCATTACCATTACCACCAAGTTCCAGCGTGCCCAGTTGCGGGTCAATCTGGATACGGAGGTCACATCCTGGCTGACGCTTTCCACCAAGCTCAACATGTCCAGAGTGCACGCCCATAACAACGGCGTAAGCCTGATGAATGCCATCAACTATTCGCCTGCCATGGAAATGAAGGACGAGGAAACGGGCGTGTATTACCGCGACCCGTACAATTCGGTCGACAGCAATCCGTATGGCACGAGAATGGTCAACTATAACGACAATTACAGGTATTACATGAACGGCAACCTCACCCTGCTTTTCAGGATCGCGGACGGCCTTACGCTCTCCGTGCAGGGCGGCGCCAATTACCGTCATGCTCCGGAATATTCATTCACCTCCTCGCTGGGAGGGCCGGGCGCCATCAGCACCATGGGAAACGGCAGCGGCATGAACATCTACTGGCAGAACACCAACAACCTGACCTACCAGAAAACCTTCGGCGACCACAGCCTGACCGCCACGGCCGTATGGGAGGCGAGCAATGCCGAAACGACCGGCATGGCAATAGCCGGCAGGGACCTGAGCAATGAAAAGCTGGGCTACTGGAGCGTGAACAGCGCGGCCACCCGCAGCGAGAGCAACGAATACTCGGCCGAGTCCATCGTTTCGGGCATCGGGCGGCTGATGTACAGCTACAAGGGACGCTACCTGCTGACCGGCACCTTCCGGGCCGACGGCTCCTCCAAATTCCAGGGCGACAACAAGTGGGGATACTTCCCCTCCGGCGCCCTGGCCTGGGACGCCTCCCGCGAAGATTTCATGGACGGTCAGGAGCTTTTCCAGCAACTGAAGATACGAACCAGCTTCGGCGTTACGGGCAACCAGGACATCGGACGCTACAGCACGCTGGGTATGCTCTCCGCCACAGGCTACGGCTGGGGCACCTCCACCCGCTACACCGGCTACTGGGGCAACTCGTTTGCCACGCCCGACGTGCGCTGGGAAAAGACCTACCAGTATGATTTCGGCGCCGACCTCAGCGTGCTGGACAGCCGGCTGAATCTCACCTTCGACTGGTTCCTGAAGGAGACCAAAGACCTGCTGTTCCCGAAGGCCGTACCGAGTTACAACGGCGGCGGCGGATTCTGGGTGAACCAGGGAGAGGTGAAAAACTCCGGCGTTGAATTTTCCGTAAACGCCATCCCCGTGAGCGGCGAGGAACTGACGTGGGAAACCACGCTGAACGCCTCCCACGTGAGGAACGAGGTGATAGACCTGGCGGGTTCCGATTTCATTCTCGACGCCAACTACAGCAATTACGGCGGCGCCATGCAGATCATGAAACCGGGCTATCCGCTCGGCTCCTTCTACCTCTATCAGTGGAAAGGATTCGACGAGAACGGCGCCAACCTCTATCAGCGAGCCGACGGCAGCCTGACCATCAGCCCGACGGCCGACGATCAGGTGATCATGGGACAGGCCAGCCCGAAATGGACCTTCGGATGGAACAACATGGTCAGCTGGAAAAACTGGTCGGCCAGCCTCTTCATCAATGCGGCCACCGGCTACAACCGGCTGAACATGACTCGCTATGCACTCGCCTCCATGACCGGCATGTACCGTTTTATCACCCTTCGCGACGCCTACTACAAGGGATGGGACAAGGTGGAAAACAAGGCTGATGCGCAATTTCCGAGCCATACCAATTCGGCAACCAAATACTACGGCAATTCGGACTTCTGGCTGGAGAACGCTTCGTTCCTGAAACTGAAGAACATCAGCATTTCCTACCGTATTCCGAAACAGGTGTTGAAGGTGGCCGACGCGCAACTCTCGGTGAGCGCCCAGAACCTGTTCACCCTGACGAAATACAAGGGCATGGACCCGGAAGTCTACAACGAATACACGGGATTGGACATGGGCGCCTATCCGGTGCCCCGGACCGTTACCTTCGGTGTTAAACTCGATTTTTAAACCCTTTAAACAGATAAATATATGAGAACTTTCAATAGAATATGCAAGATGCTGCTGGGTGTATGGATGCTGCTGGGCGCGTTTGCGTGCGAACGGTTTCTGACCGAAGAACCCAAGGGTCGGCTGGCCACCCAGATGCTTTTTACCAACAGGAATGACGTGAACCTGGCGCTGAACGCGCTGTACCAGATCGTGGCCGAAGCGCAGTTTGCCAATCACTACACCGGCACCAATTTTCTGGCCGGCGACGACATCACGACCCATCCGGCCAGCAACAAGCAGCCGCTCCGGGAACATGACCAGTACGAAGTGTCGGACAACAACTCCTGGATGCCTTATCTGTGGCAACAGCGCTGGGCGATGGTGAAAGCCGCCAACTTCGTCATCAACAATGTGGAGAAGACGCCCGAGGCCACGCCCGAAGAAATCCGGACCGCCCTGGCCCAGGCGCATTACTGGCGGGCCTACGCCTACTTCTACCTGGTGCAGACCTGGGGGCCGGTGCCCGTCATGCTCGAAGAGCAG
Organism: Tannerella sp.; assembly: GCA_031276675.1. Taxonomy (GTDB): domain Bacteria; phylum Bacteroidota; class Bacteroidia; order Bacteroidales; family Tannerellaceae; genus Tannerella. Next base: position 16,478 of record JAISMO010000116.1, on the reverse strand, counting down.
GTGGATTACAACGCGCCGCTGGTGCCGGTAGAAGAGATTTACGACCTGGTGGTCGAAGACCTCAAAAAGGCCGAAGAAGCGCCGGATCGCTACACCAGCGCGCCCTACATGCGCAACGGGATGAACATTGCCGTCAGCAGGGGAGCGGCCAAGGCCACGCTGGCCTACGTCTACCTCTCCATGGCGGGCTGGCCCCTCAACAGGGGTACGGAGTACTACCAGCTGGCCGCAGCCAAGGCAAAGGAAGTGATTGACGGCGCGGAAAACGGCACGTACTATTACACCCTGCTCGACGAATACCGGAAGGTCTATTCCTGGGAATACAACGACCAGAACCCGGAAGTCATTCTCGGCATTTACTACAACCGCGACCGGACGGCCAACATGTCCACCGTGACCGACTTCCTGCAGGACATGCAGCACGGCGGCGGATGGGACGACACACACGGCGAGATCAAGTTCTGGAAAGAGTTTCCGGAAGGCCCCCGCAAGGACGCCTCCTATTTCCCGAAGCTCCTGCTGAACGACGGTGTGCTGCACGACTGGTGGTGGGACACCGATCCCCCGTCGCGGGCCGTGGTGGCGCCCTGTTTCATCAAGAGCGCGGAAGGCGCCGTGCGCGGCACGGAATTTGACTATACCGATCCAACCGCCCTCGTCTACGACGGCGAAAAGATGCATCAGGTCATTCGCCTTTCGGAGGTCTACTGCTGGTATGCCGAAGCCATCGGCCGCTCGGGGCAGATCAACGCCCAGGCCGTCGAGGTGCTGAACCGCGTGCGCAACCGCGCCGACGGCAAGGAAACCAACCTCTATACCACCTCCATGACTCCCGAACAGCTGGCCGAGGCCGCCTACAACGAGCATGGCTGGGAAATCGGCGGATACTACTGGGGATGCATTGCCTCCCGGGCGCGCGACATGTTCCGCATGTACCGCATCAAGGACCATTTCGAATACAGGAAGCAGAATCCGATGATCGAAGTGGCGCCCGGCGTGTTCAGAAACGAAGCCGTACCGGTCTCCGGCACGTGGAGCGACAGCAGGATGTATGTTCCCTATCCTTATGGAGATGTGATTCTGAATCCGAACCTGAAACGGTAGTGCTGAAGGCGAACCCCTCCACCGTCTCCCGTCCCCGTCCCGCAAGGGGCGGGGAGTCGGGCGGCGGCAGCAACCGGATGCTACATGCAACTGAAAATAAACGGCCTGTCTTTGAAATCAACAAATGTATTTTTACGAAACGAATAAACCAAAGTAATTATGAAAACAAATGCAATATTGTTTTGCCTGTGCATAGGCATGTTTGCACAGTGTGACCGTGCCGGTGACAGGGGGATTATGCCCGAACCCGGCAGCGGAGAAGTGATCGAAGGTATAACCGAAGAGCCTCCCCAAACGCCGGAAGAGCCGAATCCCGAAGAAACGGAGGAGTTTACATCTGAAAAATGGGCTCGGGGAATGGATGCATCCTATGATGAAGTGTGTGAAAAGGCCGCATGTCCTTCGCCGGCAAAAACCGGAGAAGCGTATGACATTACCGGCAAATGGAAACTGATGATGGAAATCAGCGGAAACGATACCGTCGACCGTTCGTGCGAGGAGATTGTCTATCATTTCAAAGCGGACGGGACGCTGAGCGTCGCCGGCAGTACGGAAGACGTTGATTACGCCTTCGAAGCGATTTCTCTCTGTCCTTCCTGCGATCCCGCCCCCCGACCCAACTTAAGGATGGGAGATACGGAGGTTTTCTGCATAGCGCTGTACACAAAAATGATTCTGTATCCGCAATACGAGCAGCAGTTCGTGCCGACAGCGAGATGGCCTGTATTTGAGATTAATAATGTGTTTTTACGAATCGAATAAACCGAAGAAACGATGAAAGCAAATGCAATATTGTTTTGCCTGTGCGCAGTGATATTTACGCAGTGTGACCGTATCGGCAACGAAGTATATATACCCGAACCCGGCAGCGGAGAACCGGTCGAATCCGTGACACAGCCGCCGGAAGAAGAAATTCCGGCGGAAGAGGCTCCCCAAACGCCGGAAGAGCCGGTGTATGTAAGCGCTTATGAACAAATCGATACTTCTTTCGACGAAATCTATAAAAAGGCAGCCTGTCTTTCTCCGGCAAAAACCGGCGAAGTAAATGACATTGTCGGCAAATGGCAACTGGCGCTGGAAATCAACGGAAAGGACACCACGGACCGTTCCTGCGAAGCGATTGTGTATCACTTCAGGGAAGACGGAACGCTGACCGTTTCCAACACGGAGGACGTTTGTGACTATGAATATGACGCTTATCCTTTCTGTCCTTCCTGCCTTCCGAAATGTAAATCCGATCTGAATTTCAGGAAGGGTAATGATGCGGCGGTGTTTTGCGAAGTGCTGTTAAGGAAGATGTTCGTATATCCGCAGACCAGTTATACGGAACTTGGATGCAGCTATCCGGATCATGAAATCAGAACCTTATTTTTACGGATCGAATAAACCGAAGGAATGATGAAAACAAATGCAATATTGTTTTGCCTGTGCATAGGCATGTTTGCGCAGTGCGACCGTGCCGGTGACAGGGGGATTATGTCCGAACCCGGCAGCGGGGAAACGGTCGCATCCGTGACGCCGCCGCCGGAAGAAGAAGAAATTCCGGCGGAAGAGCCTCCCCCGGCACAGGAAGAGCCTGTGTATAAAGACGTCTTTGAAAGTACCGACATTTATCACTACAGAATCAGTGAAAAGGCGACATGTGCTTCTCCGGCAAAAACCGGAAAAGTGAACGATATTGTCGGCAAATGGAAATTAATGCTGGAAATCAGCGGAAAGGACACCACGGACCGTTCGTGCGAAGAAATTGTGTATCACTTCAGAGAAGACGGGACACTGACCGTTTCCAACTCTGCGGACGTTTGCGACTATGAATATGGCGGTTATCCTTTCTGTCCCGTCTGCGATCCGGGATGTAATCCCGAGCCGAGCAGGATAGGTGATGATGCAGTTTTTTGCGAAGTGCTGTTAAGGGTAATGATCGTATATCCACGAATCGGTTATACCGAAATCGGATGCGTCTATCCGGATCATGAGTTTAAAACCTTTTTTTTGCGGATCGAATAAACCAAAGAAATAGTGAAAGCAAAAGCAGTATTATTGTGCCTGTTCACAGAGATGTTTGCGCGGTGTAACGCCTTGTACGCCGGAGGCGTAACCCTCTCGATAACCCCGTACAAGCGGAGCGCAGTACGGGGGACGGGCCTCATGCAACCCGCCTTAACGCCGGCAGGCGTTACCCTGCTGCGACACGGCGGGCGAGCGGGGTCAGGCGCCCGGATGTCGCCGGACTGCCCCGCACTGCGCTGTGCCTGTACAGGGTTATTGAAAGGATTACGCCTCCTGCATACCGGGTCCGACAAAGTCAGGCTTACCGGTGAAAAAAACCTCCGAAAAACAAAGACCGTTTTCCGGGAAACAAAAACCATTTCCCGGAAAATGGAAATCATTTCCCGGGAAACAGAAACCATTTCCCCGAAAACAAAAATCATTTTCGGGGAAATGAAAACCATATCCCCGAAAATGAAAACCATATCCCGGAAAACAGAAATCGTATCCCCGAAAACAGAAAACGTATCCCGGGATATAAAAACCGTTTCCCGGAAAACGGCGGACATTTCCCCGAAAATGGCGCCTGTTTTTGCGTTTTTTCGGGCGTCCTTCCTCCGTCTTTTCAAGTATTCTATATTAATAATATTCTAATTATCACAACAATGGAAACTTTATTTCAATTATTGATCCGGACGGTCGGCATCGTATCCGACCTGTCCATCCCGTTTTTCGCCTTCCTTGCAGACCCGGAAAATCTCCTGTCTGCGGGCGGCGGACTCTCGCTGGCGCTTGCCGCGGGAAACGCTACCTACAGCAGCATTCCCGACGGCGTGCTGGCCAACATTCGTCGCTGGCATGGCTCCATTGACGCGAAGTTCGACAACCTCGACAACCTCGTCAACCTGGTCACAGCCAGTCAGACGAAATGGAACTTTCCCCAGGCGCTGCTTGATCAGCTGACCAGCGGCCGCAGCGAACTGGCCAAACTGATTGCCCGGTGCCGGTCGAACTACGGCTCCACCGCCGACCGCGCCGTGCGCAACACGCTGCTCAGAACCATCATCGGACTGTGTCTGAATCAGGTGAAATCCTGGGCGCACATGCAGTACTTCGCCGGGGTGCTGACCATGGACGATGTGCATCTGCTCGGATTCTTCCTGCCGGGAGAAACGGGCGGGCGCCGCGCCCGGCAGGAAGCGACCGACGCGCTGGCCGAAGTCAAGGTCTCCGTCATCAACATGGACTTTATCCGCGTGGTGATTGACCAGGCCACCACGGAAAATGCCGCGCTCACGGCACACGGCTGGCCAACGGGCGTGCGGCTGGCGGTGATCGTCATCATGGCGGCCGACGGCAAAACCGAAGTGTGCCGGCAGTATACCTCCCGCCTGCACAACGACATCCGGATGCCCGACGGCTCGCACGGCAAGCTGTTCATCATCAAGGCCGCCTTCCTCAAACATGTGGAAGACGTGCCCAAGTTTGGCCCCGAACCGACCTTTTCCATGCCCCTCACCACCGAGGACCTGGCCGGCACGGTCAACCGCCGGCGTCAGGAAACCTCCGACGCCCAACCGCGCGAAGTCGAACACAACCGTCAGGAAGCGGAGTAGGGGCGAAAAATTTTTCGCCCCCACCCCGCAATCCGATATACATATATACATAAAAGTAGGAGACAGGAGATATGAAATTTAAAATTCACAAAAACAGAAAAAGTATGAAATCTACCGTATGTTGTCTGCGGACAAAACTTGTCATGCCGTGCATGGCCGCCCTGTTCACGGCGGCGGCTCACGGCCAGACGCTTTCCGGTTTCCGGATGGAACCGGACACCGACGGGGCGCCGCTGATTAAAAGCAGCATCCGCTTCAACGGATACACGAATCACTGGCACGATACCTATACCGACTGGTACCGCTATGGCCACCTGTTCAAGATGGCCGTGCCCGACCTGCAGTCCACCGTCCTGCAAAGCAAGGTGGACATCGCCGAAGATCTGGGACTGCCCGGCCTGCTGATGCAGGAGGGATTCATTTCCCGCCTCTTTGCCGCGCCCTGCCGGACGCTCGACCATCCCGGCCCGGAAGAGCTGGAACGGGCGCTGAAGAATGGCCGCGTGCTGGCGCTCACCTCGCCGGACACGCCTCTGGGTCAGCGCCTGGAAGCCCTGGCCGGGGGACAGTTCGACTGGGCCGGACGGCTCCACAGCCACCAGCTGGACGCCGAGGGCCTGGCGCCGCTCAAGGCTTTTTACCTGGTCAACGGCGACACGCACCTCTTTGTCCTCTCCTCCGCCTCGACCGAACAGCTCGAACGCCTGCAAAACCTGCTGGCCTCCGCGCGCGAAATCCTGGACACCTTCCGTATGCACAAGGGATTCTTCGGCGCCGCCACGCTGCTGAAAAGCGTCACCTGCGAGGCCGGGCATCCGCTGGAGGTGATGGGCATCGGCCTGAACGAGGGCTGTTCCTGGTTCGTCTTTGACGGCTACATGGACTTCCTGGCGCAGCGCGAACTGGAAAGCCTGGTGAAGGAAGTCAACCTGCCCGTGGTGGTACAGGTCGGCTATTCGCCCGTCTACGGCTGCACCGACTACGACGGCCTGCAGGTGCAGGACATGCCCACCAGGCAGTCCTGGATCGACTTTGCCCGCAGGAAGGGAGGCTACGTCTTCCGCCCGGTCTACCACCCCGCAAGCGACCCCTATGAATATGACGGCTACATCGTGCACGAGGGCAACAAAGAGCAGATCGACGGCGAAAACAAGCCCTTTATCTGCCATACCGGTTACCTGAGCGGCCACCTGCTCTCCTCCATGATCGTCTTCCTGGAAAAGGAACAGGCGCTCTCCGGCAAAACCCTCTGGGAGGCCATCCTGAACCGCAGGGAAGTGGCCGTGCTTTCCGGCGCGCGGGTGATGGGGCCGGCGGCCTTCCGCCATACCGTACAGCTGCTCTACCTGGACCGCCTCTATCTGGAAGACTGTTTCTACGACCGGCTGAACCTGAAGGCCGAAACGGACGGCTACGACCTGGTGGTCACTCTGCGGAATCACTCGCCGGAACCGGTTTCCGGCACGCTGGCCCTCACCACATCGCCGGACGTCCGCACCGGGCCGCTTCCGGAAACCGTCGTCCTGCCGGGGTATGAGGAACGGCAGATTCGCGTCACCCTGCAACCCGGACCCGGGGCAATGGGGAAGACCAACCCCGTGGCCGTATCCTTTGCGGCCGGCGAAAAGCAGAAAACGACCCTGACGATGCTGGACCTGCCGCCGGCCATTTCCGCCCACCAGCTGCTTTATGCTCATGCGCCGGAGGTGGCCTTTCCGGTCACGGTGCACAATTTCTCCGCAACGGGCAGTTTTCCGGTCGAAGTGACGGTCTACGAACGCGACCGGCCGGGCAAAGCCGTCCTGCGGCAGACCCAGACCTGCCGGACGAATCCGGCCACCTTCAGCGAACTGGTCTTTCCGCTGAAACTGAACGCCGGACGCTACACCGTGAAGACGCGGGCGCTGGACCTGGAGGCCGAAACGCAACTGGGGGTCGGCAAGGCCGAAGGCCGGACGTATGCCTATGAAATCGACCTGAACGGCGACGGCGTCAACGAATACCGCCTGGAGAACGATTCCGTCCGGGTGACCCTGCTCCGCACGGGTGCACGGGTGATCGAATACGTGGTCAAAAGCCGCAACGACAACCTCCTGTTCAAAATATGGCCGAAGCAGGCGCCCAACCACAAGGCGCCCCACCGCATGAGGGGATTCTATCCTTACGGCGGGTTTGAGGATTTCCTCGGACAGGCCAGCATGGAAACCCACCGGGTCTACGACGCCAAGCTGGTCCGCAAGGAAGGCGACCATGTGCAGGTCGAAATGGAAACCGACTACTACGGCAACCGGATTCGGAAAGTCTTTACGCTCTACGGCAATACGCCCCTGCTGGAAATCAAATGGGCGTTGAGGTTCAAAAATCCCGAAGCCAACGTCATCGGCCCCCAGCCGATCCTGGAACTGGGGAAAAGCCACGGCACGGAAGACGTGTTCACCGTACCCGTGGCGGAGGGACTGCGGGAATACCGGATGAAGCCCGACGCCATGTACGGACAGGCCATCGAAGTGGTCGAGGGATGGAACGCGGGATATGACACTCAGGAAGACATTGCCTTTGTGGGGGCCTTCCCCGTGTCGCAGCCTCTTTTCCTGCACATGTGGATGAACCTGCCGGAAAACGGCGAAGCGCCTCACACCTATGTCGAGTTTCAGCCCTGGACGCCCATCATTCAGCAAAGCACCATGTACTTCTCCTATTACATCTGGGGAAACGGCGGAGACTGGAAAAACGGCCTTGAGGAGTTGCGCAAAAGAAACCTGATCACCGTCCGAAACGGCGGACAGGCTCACCGCTCACTAACCACTAACCACTACCCACTAATCGCTAATCACTAAACAGTTATCATCAATGAAAACAAACGTATGTAATGTATTGCTGCTGCTGATGTGTTTTCTCTGCCTGCCGTTGCCGACGGAGGCAAAGGAAATTTCCGGCGGCGCTCTGAAAATCAACAGCCTGGAACTGGGTTATCCGGTTCCCTCCATTCCGTTCTACCATTTCAGGGCGGAGATGGAACTGCCCGAACCGTCCATGATCGAGGTGGAAGCCGCGGTCAACGGACAGCCGTTGCGGTTTGTCAATCTGTACCGGGGCGACGTGGTCGAGGAAACCGACAAACCCGGATACATCCACCGTCCGCCTTCCGGATACGCCCTTTCGCAGGACAATTCGCTGTACAAGACCCCCCATGTCACGGCATGGCTGAAATGGCAGCCGGGAGCCACGTACCGGATTGAACTGAAAGTCCGCGTGAAAAAATCGGTCAAGCCTTCGCCCGACGACCGGATCCTCTCGGCCGTGCAGACCCTGACGGCCCCCGCGGGCACACCGGTCTTCGACCCGGCCTGGAAGGCATACAAGTCCGTCGTGCTCAGCGAAACGGCCGGCATTGACCGGAAAAATGAAGCGGTAGAAGTGCTGCTCCCGTTCTATCCGGACGAGGTGACCGACCTGAAGCGTGAAATCCGGGTGGTGGCCGTCGATCCTGCCGACCACCGCCTGAGCGAAGTGCCAAGCCAGGTGTTCGAGATTCGCAAATACCCGGTAAAAGACGACCTGGCGCCGCTGGAAGAAGACGGCCCGGAACGGCAAATCCCTCTCTGGATGCCGACCGTCACCTGCAAGGTGGCTTTTCTGGCCGACGTGCCGGCCAAAACCAGCAAGGTTTATCTGATTTACTACAACAACGCCGGGGCGATGGCCGGCACCTATCAGACCGACCTGCGCGTGCAGGGAGAACTGCCCGGCCTGACCGTCGACAACGATCAGCTGAACATCGTCCTGCATCCCAACTCCGGCCACATCGACCAGATCACGCTGAAAAGTCAGCCGGACCAGCCGCTGTATCACCGCATGGAAACCAACGGCGCGGTACACTGGAATCCGGGCATCTATGTGCCTCCGCGGGCCTGGACGCATACGGCCGACTGGAAACAGGAGCAGCACATGTACTCCATCTCCGGCCCCGTGCTGGCCACGGGCGAGTTCTGGGGAGCCTTGCGTAACATGCCCGAAGTGGACGCCTCCGTCCGGTACGAGTTTTTTCCGGGCGTCCCCTACTTCTTCAGTACCACCAGCATGAGGATCAATGAAACGGTGCAGTGTCTGGCCCTGCGCAATGCCGAAATCGTTTTCAAGCGCGAACTGATGACCCATGCCGCCTGGTATGACGTCATCCGCGACAGGGTCATCACCTATGATGTGCTCCACATGGCCGACCTGACCGACCTGAAGATGGAAGCCGACGTGCCCTGGATCACCTTCTACAATGCCGAAACGGGCATCGGCTTTGCCGGCATCAACCTGGCCTACGCCAATGCTTCGCTCGAGTCGCGGCTCAGCCTGCTGAATCCCTACTTCTATATCACCGGCGGGCCGTGGATATACTGGACGCGCGCGCTGTCGCTCAGTTTCCTCGCCTCCAACATGCAACAGGTGATCCCGGCGTTGCAGGGCAGCATGTTTACCGAAAAATGGGCGTACCTGGTCTACCGGATCGACCGCGAAATACCCTACAAGCCCGTGCTGGCATGGAAGGATCGGCTGACGAATCCGCTACGCATCCAGCTGGTCGAGGAAGTAGACCCGCGGGTATCCCGCACGCTGATCGAAGTCTATATGGATGAAGGAAAAAGCGGCTGGGAAGAACGCGAAACCGGCAATCACTGAACATCGCCGACACAGCCGCCGACACGTGGGAACTGTCGGCGGCTGTTGTCATCAGGTGGGGATTTGGCCTGCTTTTTTCCGTCGGTTAAAAACAGACGGCCATAAAAGGGAATGGGGCTAAAGCCCGTGCAGACCACCGATGTACTCCGTTCTGCACGGGCTTTAGCCCCATTCCTTTTCATTGCCGTCTGCTTCAGCTGACGTATAAAGAAATAGCCGCCCTGCCTGCGCGTTATCGGGAACGCTTGGCCGCCTGCGTTCTTTTTTGGTGTACAATGGCGTCGATAACGGCAACGGTCGTGATATTGACAATGTCGTGTACCGAACTGCCGATGTCCGTAAAGTGGATGGGTTTCTTCAGTCCGACCTGAATCGGGCCGATCATTTCGCCGCTGCCCGTCTCCTGCAACATCTTCTGGGCAATATTGGCCGACGTGAGGTTGGGGAATACCAGTGTGTTGACATCCTTGCCGAAGAGGCGGGTGAAGGGATATTTGCCGTCTCGCAGTTTCCGGTCCAGCGCGAAATTCACCTGCATTTCGCCGTCGATGGCCAAATCGGGAAAGGCTTCGTGCAGGGTGCGGACGGCTTCGTGCACACGCGCCGGACTGCCTTCGGTGTCCGAACCGAAATTGGAATAGGACAGCATCGCCACGACCGGCTCGTGAGCAAAGAACCGAACGGCTTCGCACGTCAGTTTGGCCACATCGGTCAGGATGTCGGTCGAGGGATTCCGGTTGATCAGCGTGTCGGACAGAAACAGGGTGCCTTTTTTACCGATCAGGATGTGCATGGCGGCAAACGTCTTGTATCCTTCCCGCACGCCGATCACCTCCCCGGCCACCCGAATCGTATGGGAGTATTTCGTGTAAACGCCGGTGATAAAGGCGTCGGCGTCGCCCGTTTCGACCATCATCATCCCGAAATAGTTGCGTTCAAACATTTTGTCTACCGCTTCATCCAGGGTAACTCCTTCGCGCGCCCTTTTCGCCGCCAGGATGCCGGCATATTTCCTGCGGCGTTTCGCCTCGCGGTCGTGCCGCAGGTTGACGATTTCAATGCCCTCCAGGTCAATGTGCAACTCTGCCGCCAGTTTCGCGATGCGTTCGTCATTCCCCAGCAGAATCGGGAAACAGATGCCCTCGTCGCGGGCCACGGCGGCGGCTTTCAGCATGTTCGGGTGGCTGCCTTCGGCAAATACGACCCGTTTGGGGTCGCGCCGGGCCATCTCGGTAAACCGGCGCACGAGCTTGTTGTCGTAACCCATCAGGTCCTGCAAATGATTTTTATACGCCTCCCAGTCGGTAACCGTCCGGCGGGCCACGCCCGATGCGATGGCCGCCCGGGCCACCGCGACGGATACCCAGGTCAACAGCCGGGGATCCATCGGTTTGGGGATCAGGTAGTCGCGTCCAAAGGTCAACTGCGTCAGTCCGTACGCCGCATTCACCACATCCGGCACGGATTCCCTGGCCAGCGCGGCAATGGCCTTGACGGCCGCCAGTTTCATTGCTTCGTTGATGGCGGTTGCCCGCACGTCCAGCGCGCCGCGGAAAATGTAGGGAAATCCCAGTACGTTGTTAATCTGGTTCGGATAGTCGGAACGCCCGGTAGCAAAAATCAGGTCCGGACGCGAAGCTTTTGCTTGCTCATACGAGATTTCGGGATTCGGATTGGCCAGCGCAAAAACAACCGGGTTGTCGTTCATGCGCTGCACCATCTCCGGCGTCAGCACATCGGCCACCGAAAGCCCCAGAAACATGTCGGCGCCCACCAGGGCTTCGGCCAGCGTATGAACCTCGCGTTCCGTGGCAAAGAACTGCTTTTCCCGGTTCAAATCCGTGCGGCGAACGGAGATGACGCCCTTGCTGTCGCACATCACGATGTTTTCCCGTCTGGCGCCCAGCGCCATGTATAACCGCGTGCAGGAGCTGGCCGATGCGCCGGCGCCGTTGACCACGATCCGGACGTCTTCGATCCGCTTGCCGGCCAGTTCAAGGGCATTGAGCAGTCCGGCGGCGGAAATGATTGCCGTGCCGTGCTGGTCGTCGTGCATGACGGGGATGTCAAGCTCTTCCCGCAGCCGCCGCTCGATCTCGAAACATTCGGGCGCCCTGATGTCTTCCAGGTTGATGCCGCCAAAGGTGGGGGCAATGGCTTTGACGGCCTGAACAAACTTTTCCGGGTCTTTTTCGTTCACCTCGATGTCGAACACGTCGATGCCTGCAAATATCTTAAACAGCAAAGCCTTGCCTTCCATCACCGGTTTGCCGGCCAGGGCGCCGATATCGCCCAGTCCCAGCACGGCCGTACCGTTGGAGATCACGGCCACCAGATTGCCTTTGGTAGTATAATCGTAAGCGGTTTCCGCATTTTTTTCTATTTCGAGGCAAGGCTCGGCCACGCCGGGAGAGTAGGCGAGTGATAAATCCGACTGCGTACTGTGGGGTTTGGTAGGGATGACTTCGATTTTGCCCGGCCTGCCTTCCGAGTGATAAAGTAAAGCTCTTTCCTTGGTTATTTTTGCCATAGGGTTGTTTTTTTAGAAGATGATCTCTTGTGTTGTCTGCATCTTTGTTGTTTATCGTTCAAACGTGGATTCTTCTATTTTAGTATTTAAAACGCTCTTTTTTGTCCTGAGACTGAATAGTTATACTTTGCGCGGTACGGTTTTGTGCATGGCACGGTTCGATACAAGTTCCTGAGGGACTTGTCGGCAGCCGGTGAGTTTGCCGAACCTGTTATGAGGATCACGAACAGCACCTCAAAAAAAGAAACAGTTCAATATAAGAGAATGGGGCTAAAGCCCGTGCGGAACGGAGTACATCGGCGCTAAGGCGGGTTGCCCGATCCATCCCCGCACTGCGCATCTGCTGACCGCTGAAGCATTTGACGGTTTCAGCCGTGAACCGGAGCAAAAAATGATAATGACCCGCCGGGGCGGTGACCGCTAAAGTCGGAAAAAATCATCCCAATCCCGAAAATCCCACTCCGGACAATTGAAAAAATACTACATTTGTGAATTGAAAAATGAAAACAAGATGAAAAGAATAACCCTTCCTTTTAAGAGAATGAGGCGCCAGCGCCTTTCGTGTTTGCCCGGCGCATCGCTGTTCGCGCTGCTTTCGGAGCTGTGCGCTGCCGCGCTGGCGCCGGGCGAGATGATTTTCCTGCATCTTCCGCAGCCTTTGCGGTCCGTCGAATTTCGCGGCGCAGAGGCGTCGGCAGTCCAGAATAGGCTTCGTGTTTCGCACGGACGGGACTGCAATTTCAGCGCACTTCTGTCGGAAAAAGTCGCAATCGAACCCGATTGCGAACATTTCTGTCGGAAAAAGTCGCAATCGAACCGGATTGCGAATATTTCTGTCGGAAAAAGTCGCAGTCGAACCGGATTGCAAACATTTCTGCCGGAAAAAGTTGCAATCGGATCCGATTGTGAACATTTCCGTCGGAAAAAGTCGCAGTCGAACCCGATGGCGAACATTTCCGCCGGAAACGGTACCAAAAGGTATCGAGATACATTCCACCATGTTTTAATTTTTATTTGAAAATTCAATGAGGATAAAATTATGCCTGATTTATTTTTAAGAAAACCTGATACAGGTCATTTTTCCAATGCAGACCACATCGAATACCACAAAATAACGTATTCGGAATGTGAAGCGGCCGGGGCGGTGATTAACGCGCCCGACCTGATGGCCTCCTATGCCGCCAAGGTGACGCAGGAGGATTCGATCTACAAGTGGATGCGCAAAAGCGAATACACCGTCAAGAAACTCGAAACCGACCACGAACGGGACCGGATTTACGAGGGAATATGCGGGATCGTGCGCGTGAACTTGAGACACTTTGATCCCGCGATTCGCGACAATGCCGTGCATGTGAACAATCTGCTCGTAAATTACGGCGATGTGCCCCATGCCGACTACGACGCTGCAACGGCAAGCATCGACAGCATCATCACGCGACTGAACAGCCCAGGCTACCTTCCGGCGGTGCAAAACCTCGGACTGGCCGAATGGGTGACCGAACTGGCAAGCGTAAATGCGCTGTTCAAAAGCTATGTGGATGACGTCACGCAGGAACAGTCCGAAAAACCGGGTATTACTTCGCAAACCGCCCGTCGTGAAACCGACGGGGCGCTGCGGCGCATCACGGACCGCGTCACGGCGCTGATCAACCTCAACGGGCCGGCGCTGTATACCGATTTTGTCGAAAAGTTCAACGTCACCGTCAATCACTACAACACGCTGGTGCATGAACATTACGGCCGACTGCACGCAAAGACCGACATCACTTCGGCGGTGATCGCGCCCATTGACGTGCAGCCCTGTACGGGCACACAGGTGTATGTGATTCCGACGGTCAGTATCGTCCAAAAGGCGAAAGACGGCTCCGAAACCGTCGTCAAACTCGTGTTCAGCGAAGACTTTACCGTGGGCTACAAAAACAACGTGGACCCCGGTACGGCTACGCTTATTATTACCGGTATCGGCAAATATACCGGCAAGCTGGTTACTACGTTCAACATTTCAGCCGGGAACTGACATTCCCCGATTCCGTCAGCCGGGTTACGGGGGGCGGCCTCGCGGCCGTCTCCCGCAGCCCGCGACGGAAAAACGGCGCGGGAAGGAAACGCAGGATGAACGGAAAGAGATGGAGGGTACTGACGGAGGGACGCGAATCCTTCCGAAACAGGGAAGAATTAAAAATGTGCTGACGGGACTGGGACTGCGAAAATCAAAACAATCATTGCAATCACGGAAATCACCGTTCGGACAATTAAAAAAGTAAACGCATGAAACTGTTTGATGATTGGAGAAAAAAAGACTGGCGCGGATAGCGCTAACGAGTAAGAATCAAGCCGCCCGTCTGGAGGCTGTGAAAAAGATAACCGACGAGGCTTTTCTGAAAGAAATAGCATTGAAAGATGAGAATCCTAATGTTCGCACAGCGGCAGTGGAAAAGATAACCGACGCGGCTGTGCTGAAAGAAGCAGCATTGAAAGATTCGAAAGATTATGTTCGCAAAGCGGCAATGGAAAAGATAACCGACGAGGCTGTGCTGAAAGAAATAGCGTTGGATGCTTCGGATTGGGCGGTTCGCGAAGCGGCAGTGAAAAAGATAACCGACGCGGCTGTGCTGAAAGAAGCAGCATCGAACGATTCGGACAATTATGTTTGCCAAACGGCAGTGAAAAAGATAACCGACGCGGCTGTGTTGAAAGAAGTAGCGTTGGACGCTTCGTCTCGGGTTATTCGCCAAGCGGCAGTGGAAAAGATAACCGATGCGGCTGTGCTGAAAGAAGTAGCGCTGAAAGAGTCGTATTCTGATGTTCGCAAAGCGGCAGTGGAAAAGATAACCGACGAGGATTTTCTGAAAGAAGTAGCATCGAAAGATTTGAATTGCTCTGTTCGCTTCGCGGCATTGAAATATTCGAGTTCTGATGTGCGCGTAGCGGCAGTGGAAAAGATAACCGACGAGTATCTTCTGAAAAACATAGCATCGAACGATTCGGATTCTGACGTTCGCTCAGCGGCAAAGAAAAAGATAACCGACATGGCGACAAAAAACCGTTATCCGCCATATACCGGCTCAGGCGTGTGCGACGTGTGCAGTCATCCGCTTTCCAGCGTAAAGGCGTACATCGTTCCGAATGATGTGTTTTACAATTCGCCGAAATGGCGTTCTTGGTTCAAGAACTTCGGTCTCTTCGGCGGTACCAGAACCGACGCCGATATCGAACGTATGCGTGCTAACGACCGGTCGCAAGGTTCGGCAGTATGCGAAAATTGTATTCACATGTTTTTAGATTGAAAATTAAAAATGTGCTGACGGGATTGGGATTGCGAAAATCAAAACAATCATTGCAATCACAACAATCACCGTTCGGACAATGAAAAAAGGAAACACATGAAACTGTTTGATTATTTAAGAAACAAAAGACTGGCGCGGATAGCGCGAAAGAGTAAGAATGAAATCGCTCTCTGGAAGGCAGTGCAAAAGATAACCGACGAGGCAGTACTGAAAGAAGTAGCATTGAATGCTTCGACGCATTTTGTTCTTCGCTTAGCGGCAGTGCAAAAGATAACCGACGCGGCTGTGCTGAAAGAAGCAGCGCTGAAAGACGCGGATCGGTCTGTTCGCGAAGAGGCGGTGGAAAAGATAACCGACATGGCTGTGCTGAAAGAAGTAGCATTGAACGATTCGGATATGTATGTTCGCAGAACGGCAAAGAAAAGGATAGACTGTTTACAACAGGAGACATAAACAATGGAGCATGTCCGGACGGGACTGGGACTGCGAAAATCAAAACAATCCTTGCAATCACAACAATCACCGTTCGGACAATTAAAAAAGTAAACACATGAAACTGTTTGATTATTTAAGAAACAAAAGACTGGCGCGGATAGCGCTAAAGGGCAAAAACAGCGACGCCCGTTTAAAGGCAATGAAAAAGATAACCGACGCGGCTGTGCTGAAAGAAGCAGCACTGAAAGATTCGGCTTTTTCTGTTCGCTTAGCGGCAGTGGAAAAGATAACCGACGCGGCTGTGCTGCAAGAAGTAGCACTGAAAGATTCGGAAAGATGGGTTCGCCAAGCGGCAGTGGCAAAGATAACCGACGCGGCTGTGCTGAAAGAAGCAGCATTGAAAGATTCGGATAAAGGTGTTCGCAAAGCGGCAATGCAAAAGATAACCGACGCGGCTGTGCTGAAAGAAGCAGCACTGAAAGATTCGAATGAACATGTTCGCCAAGCGGCAGTGAAAAAGATAACCGACGCGGCTGTGCTGAAAGAAGTAGCATTGAAAGATTCGGATTATGATGTTCGCACAGCGGCAGTGAAAAAGATAACCGACACGGCTGTGCTGAAAGAAGTAGCACTGAAAGGGTCGTATTCTGATGTTCGCTACGCGGTAGTGGAAAAGATAACCGACGCGGCTGTGCTGAAAGAAGCAGCATTGAAAGATTCGGCTTTTTCTGTTCGCTGGGCGGCAGTGGAAAAGATAACCGACGCGGCTGTGCTGAAAGAAGAAGCATTGAAAGATTCGGAATGATGGGTTCGCCATACCGGAAGTGCAAACTTCTCATCACCTGA
>JAISMO010000096.1 GCA_031276675.1 Tannerella sp. | reverse complement strand
ACGTCGATGCTGACGTTGTCGAGGGTAATGTTGGCCGTTACGCCGGTATTTACCTTGATGGTGTGGGCGGTTGATGATCCGGTGATGGTGTATGTACCGCCGGTAGCGATGATGATGTTACCGTCCTGGATGTTTTGCGCTGATGCGGCGCTGTAGCCGACCGCCCAAAAGAGGGCGACAAGCAGCGTCGGGATACCGTACCGGCGCGGGACTGTTATGAGAGTTACTTTTGATATCATTGTTTTGTCAATTTATTTGTTAGTGATTAGTGGTTAGCGGTTAGTGGACAGTGAAAAGAGAACGGTAAATAACGGCAGCGCCGGTCGCTAATCACTGTTCACTATTCACTAATCACTGTTCACTAATCACTGTTCACTGTTCGGCCACGATGTGAAAGGAGGTGGTGTAGGTACCGGTATATTTTCCTTTGCCGTGGATGAAGATTTTGGCTTCGCCGACCTCGACGTTGTTGCGGTAGGTGACGGTGAAGTCCTGCGCAAAGACGAGTTCGTCCAGTTTGCCGTCGCGATTGAAGAATACGCGCGGAATGGGCGTGAGGTGCCTGCCGTTGCGCACCTGCGGGGCGATGGGGGCTGCGGAGGTGTGCGATTCGCTGAGGGGCACGGGTATGCGCGAGATGTATTTGCGGCGTATGTCGTTCATTTCATTGAAGATGTGCTGCACGGCGTCGGTGGGGATGGCGGAGAGGGTTATTTCCACACTGCCGCAGAACTCGTCGTAGGCCGTTACCACTTCGCTCTTGAGGCTTGAGGCGGAGGGTCCGTCGGTGTTGGCCGTATCGTTCAGGCGCTCGTCGTAGAGGTTCTTCAGTTCCAGGTTGGCCAGACTGAGCGACTGTATGACCGGTTGCAGTCCCAGGGTGTCGACGGCGGCCAGGGCAACCGGGTCGGCGCTGAGGCGTTCGTCGAGGAGGAAGAGTTGCGCGGTCTGGCTCATCATCGGTTCTTTGTCTATGTTCCAGAAGGGCGTGAGGAATTCCATGAGCTTGGCGCCTGCGGCGGCAGTGGCGGGGATGCTGCTGCCGGCGGCGGTTTTGGCCGTCCGTTTGATTTCGGACAGGAAGCTGTCACGCAGCCGGTCTTTCTCTTTGATTTGCGGCGTGAGCAGGCTGGCGTAGCTTTTGTTGAGCAGCGCCCGAAATTCGTTGTTTTTTGCAACCAGCGTCAGGTATTTGGCGGAGGCCACGGGTCCCAGCACCGCAGGCTGCGTGGTGGCTACCGTAATGGTTTCGGCGACGAGTCCTTCGACGTCGTCTAATCGCAGATGCCATACTTTGAGAGCGATCAGTTTGTTCATATCTGTTTATATTATGCCTCCGTTTATAGACGAAAGCGGGTTTATTTTCGTGTTTATGCTTCTGTCCATGGACAGAAGTATGAAATCGTTCGCTTTTTGGGATCTGTCCATGGACAGAAGTATGAAATCGTCCGTTTTTATGGTTCTGTCCATGGACAGAAGTATGAAATCGTTCGTTTTTACGGTTCTGTCCATGGACAGAAGTATGAAATCGTCCGTTTTTACGGTTCTGTCTATGGACGGAAGCATGAAATCATTTTTTTTGGCGGTTTGGTCCATGTACGGAAGCCTGTTTCCGCTTTTTTTGCTTTTGTCTGTCCTGTCGTAACTCACTGTTTGTGTTGTTTTGGATGCAAAGATAGTTTTTTTTCCGGTTATTTCTTCTTTTGAGGCGCTGTGCAAGTTCCGCCGGCCGGTGTTTTATGAACTGTCGGCGCTTTGGCGTCAGCTGAAGCCCCATGCCGTTAAGTGAAGGATGATTTGTCCCGATAACAGACGTTTGTCAATGGCGTGAATTTCGAACGGTTACACGCTGTATGCCGCGGGGATATTCCTTTTGATAATCCGTACAAGCGTGAAGCGGAGCGGATGCATATTCCTGCGGCTTTTTCTCCGGACTGTTCTCCTGTCCTGTGCATGAGGTATGGTTCAATCAAAAAACCGGGGCGGGGAATCACTCCAGGCCTCGGTTTTAAGCTTATGAAAACTGAAAAATATTAATTCGATTTATACATATGAGAGCATTAATCCAGTATTTTAATTCTGATATTGCGGTACCAGACATCGTCGCCATGGTCCTGGAAGCCGATGAATCCTTCTTTGTTCGACCCGCCGCAGTTGTTCAGCAAGGCAAAGGCCAGCGGCCAGTCTTTTTCGCAGAATTTGCTTGCCTGCAACATCTCGGTCCACTGTTTTGTCCAGAGGTGGTATTCAACCACCGGCTCGCCGTTCTGGTAATGTACGACGGTTCCCTTGTAACTCATGATCTTGCCCCTGTTCCATTCGCCGGCAGTCTTGGCATTCTGCGGTTTGGCGGGGATCATGTCGTACAGGGAAGCCGACTGACGGTTCCCGTCCTTACCCAGTTTGGCATCGGGATGATTTTCGTTGTCCAGCACCTGATATTCGGGAGCGGAAATATAGGAAGGTTCTCCTTCCACTTCCTGAATCATATACAGTACGCCTGAATTGGAGCCTTTGCCTACCTTCCATTCAAATTCAAATTCATAGTTTTTGAATCTGTGGGCAAAAAGGATATCTCCTCCGTCTTTCGCTCCGGCTTCGCCTTCGCCCGAACCCTTGATATGGATGGAGCCGTTGTCGATTTCCCACGCTTTTGGTACGTCTTCGCGGTTATATCCTCTCCATCCGTTGAAGGTTTTACCGTCGAAGAGCGTAATCCAGCCTTCGGCATCTTTCGAAAAAGCGGCCAGATCAACCGTCGGCAAATTCAACAGAGTATATTCCGGCGCTGCTTTTGTTTCCGTATCCACAGCAGGAACGGATTCCGTTTTCTTTCCTCCGCCGCAGGATGCCAAACAGCCTGCCACCAGAAGAATACTTGCAAATAAAACTGTCTTTTTCATATTTCTAATCCTCCTTTTTAAGTGTATGGAACGAACCTTCAGGAAAGGAGGTTCGTTCCTGTTTCGGTAAAAAATAAATTACGGCATGGCAGGTAAAGACCATCCCTCGCGATACGTGTGCCTGATCAGTTCCTGGGCAAAGGCCTGGGCATTGATCTTGTCCGTATATTTCTTGTCGAATTTCGGATCGCCGTCCACTACGTGGAAATCGTCCGAGATTACGAACTGTAATTCTTCCGAAGGCCCGATATTGGTGAACTTCATATTCGGGCCGTCCCATTCCAGTTCCCGGTGCAGGCTTTGCAGTCTGACAGCCAGTACGCCCATCACGACCATTTCGTTGAACGGGCCGGCTTCGCTGAAGTCGGACGCCGGTTTAACGCGGTTTTCCGGACTTTCCTTGCAGGCACGTACCCAGTCCATTTCGTGGCTGACCGTGATTTCGCGTTGCGTTTTGGGCGCATTGGGCGTCTTTCCGGAAAGCAGCCAGGGATTGGCTCCATAGCAGCCGCAAATCAGTGTGTCTTTCGAGCCGTGGAAAATCACCGGACCGCCGCTGTCCAGTTGCTTGTCTTTCGGGAATCCTTTCGGCAACACCGGTTTGATGCCGCCATCCGTCCAGTAGACTTCCACTTCGGGGAATTTCACCTTCCTGGTATCCTGACGCGCCGGGAAGGTCAGGCGCACGCTTTGCGCCGTGGGTGCGCAGTCGGTCAACAGCAGCGTAGAGCTGCCCTGTACTTTGGTCGGATAGCCCAGTTTCAGTCCTTTGAAAATCGGGTGCATGATGTGACAGGCCATATCGCCCAGGGCGCCCGTACCGTACTCCCACCAGCCGCGCCAGTTCCACGGATGATAGATTTCGTGGAAAGGACGGAGTTTGGCCGGACCGGTGAACAAATCCCAGTTCAGCGTCTCGGGCACCCACATGCCCTGTTTCGGCGCGTTCAGTCCCTGCGGCCAAATAGGACGGTCGGTACAGCAGTCTACTCTTTTTACCTCGCCGATTTCTCCGTTCCAAATCCAGTCGCAAACCTGGCGCACGCCTTCACCCGAACTGCCCTGATTTCCCATTTGGGTAGCTACCTTGTATTTATCCGCCAGCCTGGTGAGCAGGCGTGATTCATACACCGTATGCGTCAGCGGTTTTTGCACGTATACGTGTTTACCCAGCGTGATGCCGTGCGCCGCAATGATGGCATGTGTATGGTCGGCCGTGGCAACAATTACGGCATCAATGGATTTACCCATCTCATCGTACATCTTGCGCCAGTCCCAATACTTTTTCGCTTTCGGATGTTCCGAAAATGTGTCACTGGCATATCTCCAGTCCACGTCGCACAAAGCAACGATGTTTTCCGTATTTTTTACGGCGTTGATATTGCCATGTCCCATACCTCCGATGCCTACACCGGCAATATTCAACTTGTCTGTTGGAGCAGTATATCCATGACTTTTCCCCAAGATGGTATTAGGGACAATGGTCAAAGCCGCGGCAGCCACAGCTCCTCTTTGAAGAAATGCTCTTCTTGAAATGTTTGACATAATAAAAACTTTTTGTAAATGAACAATTTAATTAATATGTAATGAATTCGTATTTCACTGATTACAAATTCATGCAAATATAAAAATAAGAATTTGCCTGACAAATCATAATAGCAGGCCTGTCTGTAAAAATAGTATTTTTTAACCGCGAGGCGTCGAATCGGCTTTCTTTTTCTCTGTTTTTTTGATGTTTTCACGGGGGGGGGACCGTGAAAACTGCGTGTATAAGTATCAGGATACTGTTTTTAGACGGACTGAAAGTCAAAATCCGAACCTTTTGTCGGAAGGTGAAAGGTCCGGATACACCGGCCCGGGAGGAGATTCATCCGATAACTCATTCCTTTACAAATCTACCACGAATGCTTTCAGTTTCGGGTCTTGCATGGACTTGGGCACTGAACTGCGGATGATATCGATCACGATGTTCAGGAGGGTCATGCGGACGTAGTCTTTGCTGACGATCAGGCTGACTTCCCTGACAACTGTCAGGTTCTTGAACGGGCGCAGGTTTTCCTGTTTCTCTTCGCTCAGTCCCATGGCGTGCATCTCGGGAATAATCGTCATGCCCGGATTGTAGTCGACAACGTTGATCAGCGTGTCGATGCTGCCGGATTCATATTTGATTCCGCTGTCGCTCCCGGACGTTGTTTTCCGCTTCATCTTGCACAGTCGCTCAATCTGGCCGCGCAGACAATGTTCGTTTTCCAGCAGCCAAAGACCATGGATATCAATCCTGTCCAAATCAATTTCCTTTTCCCTGTGTGTTTCACAGGGGGAAACGTAGGCATAAAATTTTTCATAGTAAACGGGATACTCCACCAGTCCGGAATGATTGAGCGGGCCGGCCATCACCGCGCCGTCCAGTGTTCCGTTCAGCAGTTGAGGAATCAGGTTGGATGTTGTATTTTCCTTGATGATCAGTTCAATGTCAGCGGAACCGGTGTACTGCTTGTGAAGCACTACCGGTACGAGATAGGAGGCAATGGTCGGGATGATACCGAGTTTGAAACTGCCTCCGGTCATGTTTTGTTCATGATCCACAACCTCCTTGATCTGGTGGAAATATTTCAACGATACGCGCGCCTGACTGATGACCTGCGTGCCGATAGCCGTCGGCTCCACCGGATGTTTCGTCCGGTCAAAGAGTTTAACATTCAGCTCGTCTTCCAGTTTCTGGATCATCATACTCAGCGTAGGCTGCGTGACGTAGCAGGCCTCCGCCGCCTTTGCAAAATGCCGGAAATTGTCCACGGCTATTATGTATTCCAATTGTTGAATGTTCATAGATGCTCAATAATAGATATTTTAGATGCAAAGATAAAAAATATCAGTTTGACAGATACGGAATCATGGATTAATTTTGCAACCAAATAATGCGATTACGATTTATTCATTTTAAACATTTAGAAGATTATGCAACCGATTATTAATTCTCAGATGCCTGAATTTAAAGTACAGGCTTATCAGAACGGCAGTTTTAAAACCGTCAGCAGTGATGATGTAAAAGGGAAATGGGCTATTTTCTTTTTCTATCCGGCCGATTTCACCTTTGTTTGTCCTACCGAACTGGAAGACATGGCCGAAAAGTATGCCCGCTTCCAGGAAATGGGCGTAGAGGTGTATTCCGTCAGTACCGATACGCATTTCGTGCACAAAGCATGGCATGATGCCTCCGAGACCATTCGCAAAATCAAGTATCCGATGCTGGCCGACCACACCGGCGCATTGAGCCGCGCATTCGGCATATTGATTGAAGAGGATGGACTGGCTTATCGCGGAACCTTCCTTGTCAATCCGGAAGGACAGATCAAGATTGCCGAGATTCACGACAACGGGATTGGACGGAATGCCGACGAACTGCTTCGGAAAGTGGAAGCCGCACAGTTTGTCGCTGCACATCCCGACCAGGTTTGTCCGGCCAAATGGAAAAAAGGGGATGCGACCCTGAAACCAAGTATTGACCTGGTAGGAAAAATCTGATTTAACTCAACCGGAATCAAGGAGTATGTTGGATTCATCGTTAAAGGAGCAAGTCCGGACGCTGTTTGCCGGTTTACAGGCAAATTATGTGCTGGACATCACCGTCTCTCCCCGGCATGAAAGCCGGGGAGAGTTGCTCGACCTGTTGAACGATGTGGCTGCCGCGTCATCCGGTAAAATTGCCTGCAGGGTGAACGAGGGCGACGGACTGGCCTTTTCGCTGTTGAAGGACGGGAAGGAGACGGGTATCCGGTTTCGCGGCATTCCCAACGGGCATGAATTTACTTCCCTGCTGCTGGCGATTCTGAACAGCGACGGGCAGGGGAAAAACCTTCCCGACGAAGGTATCCGCAGGCGAGTCAGAGCCTTAAAAGGGCCTGTCCGGTTGACGACGTATGTGTCCCTGACATGTACCAACTGTCCGGATGTGGTACAGGCGCTCAACCTGATGGCATTGCTGAACAGACATCTCAGTCATGAGATGGTGGACGGCGCGCTGAACCAGGCCGAGGCGGACGCACTGAAAATACAGGCGGTACCTTCTGTTTTTGCCGACGGTCAGTTACTGCATGTAGGTAAAACCTCTTTCGGGGAATTGCTGGACAAACTGGAGGCGCGTTACGGGACTGTGGTCGAACAGGGCGAAGTGTCCGTCAGGAACTACGATGTCATTGTTATTGGCGGCGGTCCGGCCGGCAGTTCGGCGGCCATTTATTCCGCACGGAAAGGATTGCGCGTTGCTCTGCTGGCCGAAAAAATCGGCGGTCAGGTACAGGAAACGGTCGGGATTGAAAACCTGATTTCCGTACCCTATATAACCGGCGAAGCGCTGGGCGCCAGTCTGAAAAACCATATCCTGAACTATCCTGTTGATTTGTTTGAACATCGCCGTGTAGAGAAACTGGAAGTGGCGGCAAAAGAAAAGACGGTTTGGGTAAAAGGCGGAGAAAAATTCGCGGCTCCGGCGGTGATTATCGCTACGGGTGCGAGCTGGCGCCGACTGAATGTTCCGGGAGAATCGGAACATATCGGCCGGGGCGTCGCTTTCTGTGCTCACTGCGACGGCCCGTTCTACAAGGGGAAGCGCATTGCTGTAGTGGGGGGTGGCAACTCCGGTATCGAAGCGGCCATCGACCTTTCGGGCATCTGCTCCCAAGTGACGGTCGTCGAATTTCTGGACGGACTGAAAGCCGACCAGGTGTTGCAGGAAAAGGCCAAAAGCCGGCCGAACGTGGATATTTTCATTTCCACCCAAACGCTGGAAATCATCGGTGACGGCGAAAAAGTCTCCGGCCTGCGCGTGAAGAACCGCCGGACGGAAGAGGAACGCATCATCGAACTGGACGGCGTGTTCGTACAGATCGGCCTGATGGCCAACAGCGCCGTTTTCAGGGATATCGTCAGCGTCAATCGCGCGGGTGAAATCGAAACCGACGTGCATGGCCGTACCGCTCAACCGGGTATCTATGCGGCTGGAGACGTGACGACCGTCCCCTACAAGCAGATTGTCATTGCCATGGGCGAAGGCGCCAAAGCCGCGTTGAGCGCCTTTGAAGACCGCCTGCGGGGCGTTGTCTGACGAGTGCGAGTGACGGGCGATGGATGGGAGCCATTCCGTTCATCGCTCATCGCCCGTTATTCCGGAATTTTCACCTCACGATCCCCTTCCTGCCGGCACCGGGAGCAGGAATGAAGAACAGATTCATGAAACAAACAGCAAGCCTCCTCCGGCTATTTCTTCTTTTGAGGCGCTGATACAAGTTCCGCAGGTTCTGAAGCGGCGCTTCACGGCGTGACGGATATCCTCCCGTTCCGGGCATCTTTCGCGGAACGCTGCCGGAGAACTGTTGCCGAAGACCGGCAGGCGCTCCTGCCTGTCGCCGTTGCGAAACGGGAACGTATGCGAACTTTTACGGACGATCCTCTCTCCTGCTGCAAAATATGTATTTTGACAGGGGTTTCTTTGGAGGAAATTTTGTTTCTTTGCAACAGTATAACAGAAAAAACAGACAGTCTATGAAAAGAAAAATGAGATTGACAGCTATGACGGCCTGTATGCTGGCGGGAGTGGAGGCATTTGCCTGCACGAGTTTTCTGGTAGGCAGGCAGGCCTCCGTGGACGGTTCGGTGATGATCAGTTACGCGGCCGATTCGCACAGTTTATACGGGGAACTGTATCACTGGCCGGCGGCCGTGTGGCCGAAAGGCGCCATGCTGGACATCAGGGAATGGGATACGGGCAGGTTGCTCGGACAGATTGCGCAGGTGGAACAGACGTATTCGGTGATCGGCAACATGAACGAGCATCAGGTGGCCATCACCGAAACCACCTTCGGCGGGCGTCCGGAACTGGCAGACTCCACCGGCATCATGGATTACGGCAGTCTGATCTATGTCGCCCTGCAGCGCTCCCGGTCGGCGCGCGAAGCCATCCGGGTGATGACGGAGCTGGCCTCGACATATGGTTATTACAGCGGAGGCGAGTCATTTTCGATTGCCGACAGGCAGGAAGCATGGATCATGGAGATGGTTGGCAAGGGCGCCGGCAGCCGGGGCGTCGTATGGGTGGCGATCCGCATCCCCGACGACTGCATTGCGGCACATGCCAATCAGGCGCGTATCCGCCAGATTCCGTTTGAGGACAGGGAGAATTGTCTTTATGCGCCGGACGTGGTGTCTTTTGCCCGTGAAAAGGGCTATTTCTCAGGCAAAGATCGGGACTTCAGCTTTGCGGAAGCCTATTGTCCCTACGACTTCAGCGGGCTGCGCGCATGTGAGGCGCGCGTGTGGGCCTTTTTCCGCAAGTATGACCGCTCCATGGACCGGTATGCCGATTTCATCAGGGGCGATGCCGGCAAAGAACCCATGCCGCTCTACATCAGGCCGGATCGCAAACTGTCCGTGCGCGACGTGCAGCGCGGAATGCGCGATCATTATGAAGGAACGGACCTGGACATGACGCAGGATGCCGGGGCGGGGCCATACGGGGTTCCTTACCGCTGGCGGCCGATGCACTTCACGGTCGACGGACAGGAATACCTGAACGAACGCGCCGTCGCCACCCAGCAAACGGCCTTCGTGATCGTGCCCCAGATGCGCGGCTGGCTTCCGGACGCCCTGGGCGGTATCCTGTGGTTTGGCGTGGACGATGCCGACATGGCGGTCTTCAATCCCGTCTACGCCGCGTCGCTGGACGTACCGGACTGCTATCGCGCCGGCAACGGCGATTTGCTGACCTTCTCATGGACCTCGGCCTTCTGGATTCACAACTGGGTGGCAAACATGGCCTATCACAAATACAGTTTCATGATTCGGGACATCCGCAGGTTGCAGGAGGAAATCGAAAGCGGCTATGAAAAACGGCTGCCGGCCATCGAAAAGGCTGCGCTGGAGATGTACCGGCGCGATCCGGAAGAAGCCCGTCTTTTCCTGACGTGGTTCAGCCGGACGAATGCCGGACAGGTCACCGAACGCTGGAAAAAACTGGGCGAGTATCTGCTCGTCAAATACATGGATGGAAACGTAAAAAAGGAGGAAAACGGCGCCTTCAGGCGCAATCCCTACGGACAGCCCGCTTCGCCCGATTTCCCCGGATATGATGAAGCTTACTACCGGCGCATCGTGGAGAGCGCCGGCGAACGGCTGAAAGTCAAATAACAAAAGAGACAACAGGAGTTTATGAACAAAATAAAACGAAACGAACGATGAAAAAACTGCTATTAACAACGATCGCAGCGCTGTGCGTATTCAACGGCCATGCACAGTACAACCGCGCCTCGGTGGGCGCAAGGATGGGATATGCGGCCGAATGGGAAACGGTTACCGTGGGAGTGGATTACCGTTACCACTTCCACAAGGATTTCCGGCTGGCGCCTTCACTCACATACATGGTGCGCAACAGGGGGATGAGCGCCTGGTACATGGATATGGACTGCCATTACGTAGTGGAAGTGACGGATCTGTTTTCCTTCTATCCGATCGGCGGCGCAGGCCTGTCGGTCTGGAGGCCTCACCTGTTCGGTCTGGAAGGCGTCACACGGCTGGGCCTGAACGTCGGCCTGGGCGCCGAACTGTGGCTGTCGTCCGAAATCTCGGCGGGCATGGACATGAAGTATAATATTACAAGCAGATACGATCAGGCGCTGGCAGCTTTCAGAGTCGCCTACCATTTCTGACGGAACAGGGAAGCCCGGCACTTTTTCCGGAAAAATCATGGACGGTTTATCTTATCCACTCTTTAAATAAGTATTGCGATGAAGTACATGTATGTTTTTATATGCTTTCTCCTGCTGACTTCGTGCGGTTCCGATCACATTGAAATGACAGACGGGAACGGGGACATCACGGCCTGTGGCGTACACCAGCCTCAAGAGCATCTTCCGTGGCTGAGGAAATTGATCGAAACGGCGGAAACCGACACGACGGCTCAGTGTCTGGGAACGATCTGGCTCGTCAGATACAGGGGGCAGGATATCTTTGTGACCAACATGGGGTTTGGAAGCGGCGGCGTTTTATACTGGTTTCTGGACTGTGCCGGAAATCATCTGGACGGCGGCGGCGGCGATCCCTCGGCTTATATCGGGAATGGTTGCTTCTCTGTGGAAGACCCGGAAGAGCTGGGCCTTTTCGTATTAAGTCTGAAACTGTCTGAAAACAGGGATGTTCCTGTTGTTTATTCCAATATTCCGCTTTAAATTTTAACCTTTTAGAAAAACCTGTCCTCCGGCTGTCGGAGGACAGGTTTTTTCATTCAAAAGACGGCAAAAACTCCGGCGTCGAATGTACCCTGTAGCATCCTTACTCGTGCTCGTGTTCGTGTTCGTGCTCGTGCTCTTCGCCCTCTTCGTGACTCAGCGCTACGTGGATGGTCAGGGACGATTCGTTTCCGGCTGCATCCGTGCAGTAGATCGTCAGGTGATACGTTCCCGGCGTTGTATTTTCCGGGATTTTGATCTCATGATGATGAATCGCCGCCCTCGTTCCCGATAGCGTCCAGGACTTGTCAAACTCAAAGTCGACGGTTTCGGACGTTTCCCCGGCAGGCGTGTGACCGTCAAAATCGGGATGAATATGGATCTTGTAGGAGGCCAGCATTTCATTGTCCGAAAAAACCGCGTCAAAATGCACGCCGTGATCCTCGCCGATATGCAGCGTATCGCCGGCGGCGGGCGCCGTCAGGAAAATTTCGGGCCGAGTCGTGTCACCCTCATGTTCATGCTCATGCTCTTCGCCCTCTTCGTGACTCAGTTCCACGTGGATGGTCGCGGACGATTCATTTCCGGCTGCATCCGTGCAGTAAACCGACAGGTGATACGTGCCCGGCGTCGCATTTTCCGGGATTTTGATCTCATGATGGTGAATCGTTGCACTCGTTCCCGAGAGTGTCCAGGACTTGTCAAACTCAAAGTCGACGGTTTCGGACGTTTCCCCGGCAGGCGTGTGACCGTCAAAATCGGGATGAATATGGACCTTGTAGGAGGCCAGCGTTTCATTGTCCGAAAAGACCGCGTCAAAGTGCACGCCATGATCCTCGCCGATGTGCAGGGTGTCGCCTTCGGCAGGCGCCGTCAGGAGGATTTCGGGCCGAGTCGTGTCGCTGTCGTGCTCGTGATCTTCGCCCCCTTCGTGACTCAGTTCTACGTTGATGGTCACATACGATTCATTTCCGGCTGCATCCGTGCAGTAGACCATCAGGTGATAGGCTCCCGGCGTTGCATTTTCCGGAATTTTGATCTCATGATGATGAACCGTTGCATTCTTTCCGGAGAGCGTCCAGGACTTGTCGAACTCGAAGTCGACGGTTTCGGACGTGGCCCGGGTATGACCGTGACCGTCAAAATTGGGATGAATATTGACTTTGTAGGAGGCCAGCATCTCGTTATCCGAGAAAGCCGCGTCAAAGTGCACTCCGTGATCCTCGCCAATGTGCAGGATGTCGCCTTCGGCAGGCGCCGTCAGGAGGATTTCGGGTTTGGTCGTGTCGCTGTCTTCTGTGCAGGCGTTACACACGATGAAAAAGAGGGCCGTCAGGCCAATAAGGAAAAATATACTTTTTGCTTTCATTCTAATTTACTTTTAAACGGTATTTTAATTAATAATTGGAAGTTTCGTCCCGGTTCGGGGATTTCCACTTTCCGGTAAAAACTCAGATGATTATAATAAGATGTATTCCATACATTGCGAAGCGAAAACAGGACTTCGACATCCGTTCCTTTCATCGGGATGCCGATCATGGCTCCCACATGCAGGAGAGTGGCTCCGTGCGTAATGTCTTCGTTTCGGGCAACACGGTTCTGCGTCGCAATGCTGTGCAGCTCCATGTGAAACCCTAAAGTTTTTGCCCGCCACTCCAGGCGGTTGCGCATGGAGGCCGGCGGCGAAAAACTCAAAGGTGTATGTTCGTTCGGATTATGGGTATACACATATTCCCCCGCGAACAGGTAAGTCAGATGGTACGGAAAAGCAGCGCTGAACTCAACTTCCGTCCCGGCAAACAGGGCTTTCGATCCGGTGTAACGGTAGATTTGCCCGGCATGGGGCAATACCGACCATTCGCCCGTCGGTTTGAGATAGATGTAATGATCAAACCAGCTGACAAACGGACTTGCGGACAGCGAGAACGGTTTCCGTTCCAGGGTATAGGACACGTCCAGCTGCCAGCCCCGTTCCGAAGCAAGCGACGCATCCCCCTGTTCATGACGGAAAGTGCCGTGATGCACGCCGTTGGATGCCAGTTCATGAGCACCCGGCAAACGGAAACTCCGCCCCAGGTGAACTTTCAGCAGATGCCCGTTTCCGGGTTCCCAGCCAAAGCCCAGCGAACCGGAAACATCGCCGAAATGCCGGTTGACGCGAGCGCTTCGCCATTTGTACGCCTCAATCATTTCGTCGGCATAGGCCCGTTCCCGGAGATACGTTTCCAGATAGACGTCCCGAAAGGCCGCGACGTCTATTTTCCCGTAGTCGTAACGGAGACCTCCGCTGAAGGAAAGCCGGTCGTTCGGGCGAAAGGCGCTCAACCACAGCACACCGGTAGTGAAACGCTCACAGGCGGGCAGCAGGAAAGAATAGCCTGCGATCCGGTTGCGCTGGTATTGCACGTCCCAGCCTGCCGTATGTTTCCACCGTGCCGAGGCAAACAGTTCTGCCTTCAGGAGCGACTGTAGCGTGACCAGTGAAAAGGCGAGTTCCTTGTCCGGATCTTTCTGCGGAACAGGCTGATTGCCGTAATGCGTGTGGAACAGGCTCCATTCTTCCCGGCGATTGTGCTGAACTCCCGCATCCCAGTACAGGGCTGCCCGTTCCAGGAGATACTGCTGACGGGAAGAGAACTTCAGGTGATTGGTCATGCTGTAAGGCAAATCCACCTGACGGTCGTCGCCGTCGTCCTGTAACCTCGAAGCGTCGGGGATACCATGTGCTCCGGGAAAGAATCCGGCTTTCTGATAGACGTTGCTCGCCGTGTAAGCAGCATAATATCCTCCCTTCCGGTATTCGGAAAACAGCGCGACGTCGCGTTCAAGGCCTGCCGTATTTTTCAACTTCCGGCCCAGAACGGGCAGCCGTTGAGTGAGATACACAATGGTATCGGCAGGAATCCGGTAGTCGCCGAAATGCTGTTCGGAAAACCGTAACCGGATGTGCCAGGCATTTTTCCTTACACCCAGCATGGCCGAAGCGCCCAGCGTCCCGTTGACCGACCGGCCAAACAGGAAGGCTTCTCCGTACACCTGATTGACGGAAGGCGCAGGCCGCCGCGCAAATTCGATTGCTCCGCCCATCGCGTCGCTACCATACAGCAGCGACGACGGACCTTTGCGGACAATCACACGCTCCACATTAAACAAATCCATTTCGAGGGCATGGTCGGCTCCCCACTGCTGGCCTTCCTGTTTGATTCCGTTTTCAATCACGGCAATCCGGTTGAATCCCATGCCCCGGATCATCGGTTTGGAAAAACTCGCCCCGATGTCCATGGAATGAACGCCCGGCACAGAGGCCAACGTTTGCAGCAGATTCCCCGTAAAATGTTCGCGCAGGAAATGTTCGTCAAGCGGATGGACTGTCTGTGCGGTGGCGCGTTCGGTGCGCTGTCGGTAAGAACTGCTCACCACCACCTCATTTAATGTCACCGTCCGCATCGTATCCGTTTCCTGTGCATGAAGGGAACATGCCAGTGCAACCGTCGGTATCGCCGACATAAACCTGATACGCATACTGAATCATGCTAAATTATAAATAGAAATATTGCACGGAACAGATTCGTGCAAAAGGATAAAATCGCTGCTGTCCGTCATGCACAGGGAGGCGCGCGCAAAAAGTAGCCGTATGAACGGGAACGGGTTCTTTTTTCCTGATAAACGGCCGGTTCGGGAGAGGGCCGGCAGGGCGTAAAATCAAATTCGCCGGGTTCCGTTTCGGTGAAAGGCGAGAGAACAAACTGGCAGACCGGACACGTCTCGCTGTGATGATGAACAGGTTTGCCGGCGGCGTCCGCGTCATTTCCCCCGATGTGACAACACCGGTCGAGGTGAATGTGTCGAACGGCGAACGGCCCTGCCAGTATGAACAGCAACAGCCCGGCAATCCATTTTTTATGCAGCCGCCGCATGTTCATTTCACGTAGTTGAACAGTTCGGACAATAGCCGGAAACCGTACAGGAAACATCCAGCATCCGGTATCCCGACGGGAGAACGGGCGAAATGACGGATTCGTCCATGCACAGAACCGTTTCGCACCCGATGCAGTGGAAATGCAGGTGATGATCGTTGTGATTGCCGGCGTCGCAATGACGGCACAGGGCATAATACGTCTTTCCGTTTTCGCCGGAAATCTTGTGTACCTTGCCGTCGTCGCAGAAACCCTGTAAAATCCGGTAGATCGTTGCCCGATCCATTTTTTCCGGCAGTTTCCGTTCGATATCTTCATGACAGAGCGCCGAAAAAGAATCCGACAGGACGGCCATTACCAGCTGTTTTGTTTTTGTATTCCGTTTTTGCTTATCCATTGCAATTGAATATTAATGCGACAAAGTTACAATAATAATTCGATACGGCAACACGGTGGCATTATTTTTTCGACTCGCCTTTGCGGATCGTCAGATACAGCCTCCGGCGGAAAGAAAAAAAAACTTTCCCTCTTCCATATTCAGGCTTGCCGTTCCGGAAAAAAAAATACTATCTTTGCCGCCGATAATGAATCAACTCATGTATTCAGCAAAGACAAATCCGGCATACAGCCCGTTCCTCTCCGGACGGACAGACGAAAAGACCCTCTCCAACACCCTGACTTTCAGTCCGATAAATTCAGGGGGGGGGGGTAAATCTCTCTTTATTAGCAACTTAAAAGAAACCGCCGGGACGTTTTCGCAACACTGCGATTTCTTCCCGAAACCGTCAGGACGTTTTCGCAACGCTGCGATTCCTTCCCGGAACCGCCGGGACGCTTTCGCAACGCTGCGATTCCTTCCCGGAGCTGTCGGGACGTTTTCGCAACGCTGCGATTCCTTCCCGGAACCGTCAGGACGTTTTCGCAACGCTGCGATTCCTTCCCGGAGCCGTCAGGACGTTTTCGCAACGCTGCGATTCCTTCCCGGAACCGTCGGGACGTTTTCGCAACGCTGCGATTCCTTCCCGGAGCCGTCAGGACGTTTTCGCAACACTGCGATTCCTTCCCGCGACCGTCAGGACGTTTTCGCAAGCCTGCGATTCCTTCCCGGAACCGTCAGGACGTTTTCGCAAGCCTGCGATTCCTTTCCGAAATTTTTTTTATACTATCCTATTATTTCACCTGTTAAAATTATCCGATTATGAAAATTTCAAAGATTCATTTTGCGCATTTGCGCAACGAAGCGCATTACAAATTCCTGCTTCTGGTGCAGCGATTATTTGCGGACTATCCCGCAGTGGCAGCCATTGTAGCTG
>JAISMO010000023.1 GCA_031276675.1 Tannerella sp. | reverse complement strand
TTTTTTCCAGCGCAGAATAATAGTCGG
Organism: Tannerella sp.; assembly: GCA_031276675.1. GTDB lineage: Bacteria > Bacteroidota > Bacteroidia > Bacteroidales > Tannerellaceae > Tannerella. The sequence continues at coordinate 25,447 of JAISMO010000023.1, read as the reverse complement.
TCGCCTTTTCGACAATGTATTTTTCTGCCAGCAGAAAATCTTCTACTGTCTTTGCCAAGGCATATTCATCTTCGATAATAAGAATTTTCATGATGCTGTTGATAAGTCCGAACCTCATTTGTCTGTGGCAAAGGTAGTAAAAATTAAACGGTATTCTCTTCGCACTCGTTCTTAGGGAAATACTCTAAACAAATAACAGGCGTGTCGCCGCACGGGTATCGGGGGAGTTAAGAAAGAGGGGAACGATTATTTTAAGCGTTCTATCTCCGCTGCAATTTCTCGGATTATTTCTTTGTTGGCAATTTCGCCATCCAAACTGAAAACCACAAAGACTTTACCGCCAAAACGTTCTCCAAAATCGGCAAAACTTGCTTTCATTCTTTCGGTAGCGGCAATCAAGTATAACATGGCATACCGTCGATTCCGTCACTTTGGGGTATACAGGGTCACAATGGACTTTGCCCCCTTTGTCATATCCGTCAATATAAAAAAGAAATCAAAATAAATCCCAACACCCTTTTTATGTAAATATTTCGTTTAACTTTGTCGCGTTAAAAAAACAAGTAGAAAAAATATGGCAATAATGAATTTTGGCGGAGTGGATGAAAACGTAGTCACCCGCGACGAATTTCCTTTGGAAAAAGCAAGAGAAGTATTAAAAAATGAAACAATCGCAGTCATTGGTTATGGCGTACAAGGTCCGGGTCAGAGTATGAATTTGCGTGACAACGGCTTCCGTGTAATTGTCGGTCAACGAAAAGGCGGCAGTACCTGGGAAAAAGCCATTGCTGACGGGTGGATACCGGATGAAACACTGTTCGAAATTGAAGAGGCTTGCCGGCGGGCGACCATCATCCAGTATTTACTTTCGGATGCTGCTCAAATCGAAGTCTGGCCGCGTATCAAACCGCATCTAACGGCCGGTAAAACGCTCTATTTCTCACACGGTTTTGGAATTACGTATAAGGAACGCACCGGTATTATTCCTCCGACCGATATCGACGTAATTCTGGTGGCGCCGAAAGGTTCGGGCACGTCTTTACGCCGGATGTTTTTACAGGGACGCGGTTTAAATTCGTCCTATGCTATTTTTCAGGACGCAACGGGAAATGCAAAAGAACGTGTAATTGCACTGGGAATCGGCGTAGGTTCAGGATATTTGTTTGAAACGACGTTTAGAAAAGAAGTATATTCCGACCTGACCGGCGAACGCGGCACATTGATGGGTGCCATACAGGGACTCTTACTGGCACAGTACGAAGTATTGCGTGAAAACGGTCACAGTCCATCGGAAGCGTTCAACGAAACAGTGGAAGAATTGACGCAATCGTTGATGCCGCTGTTTGCCGAGAACGGAATGGACTGGATGTATGCCAATTGTTCCACAACGGCACAACGAGGCGCGCTGGATTGGATGGGGCCATTTCATGATGTGACGAAGCCCGTCTTTGAAAAACTGTATAAGGAAGTGGCTTGCGGTAACGAGGCGCAACGCTCTATCGACACCAACAGCAAACCTGACTATCGCGAAGGACTGGAAAAAGAATTGAAAACGCTTCGCGAAAGTGAGATGTGGCGTACGGGTGCAGTCGTTCGACGTTTAAGACCGGAAAATCATTAAGCCGGCAGCAAATCTTTGCCGAAAATAGGGCCATTACATTGTGCGGAAGTAACGAAGTATGTATTTATTCTTGCGAAAAAAAAAGATATAAAGCGTGTCATTTTGTCTCTGCGTGCAATGAAATGCTGTATTTCAGTCAGTTTTAGAATGACAACCTGTCTTGAAATAATTTCAAAAAACATTTGGCATCTCTTTTGTAAGTTAGATCAGTGAACCGGAAACTATTTTCCGGGAAAACTAAAACAAATTATTAATTAACAAAAACAGGAGGACAAAACAATGATGCCTACAAGAAGAACGAATTGGTTACCGGGTATTTTTAATGACTTTTTCGGTAACGAATGGTTAGAGAGACCGAGTGCTGCTTCTCCGTCGGTTAATATTATTGAGAATGACAGGGCGTACAAAGTCGAAATCGCTGCACCCGGATTGACGAAAAAGGATTTTCGTATAGACGTGCACGACGACGATCGCTTAATTGTCTCGGTGGAGAAGAAGTCGGAAATCAAAGATGAGGACAGGGGAAATAAATACCTTCGTCGGGAATTCACGTTCAGCAGTTTTCGCCAGAGTATGATTCTACCTGATAACGTAAACAAGGATCAAATTACGGCAAAAGTGGAAGACGGTGTATTATGCATCGAAATTCCTAAAATTCAGGAAGAAGAAAAAACGGAAACCATACGACAGATAGATATCCAATAAATTCTCCATATCCCATCTCGTATTGCAGTAACAAGCCCGCAGCGTACATAAAGTTTGGTTGCGGGCTTGTATAATTGTCAAATCATTTTGTACATGAATTTAAATCAAACATTTCCAATGGCTTTTTATTGGATTGCTCTTCACTTGACGGCATTGGGTTAAAACCAACGGTGATACGACCCTCTGCCAACCCCTTCCCTATTATGTTGTTCCATGCCGTTTGCCGATAAAATCGTTACCTTTACGTCGAAAAAACAGAAAAAAAGATAGTTTTGAAAGCAAAAGTATTGATTACGGGCGCCAGTGGATTCATCGGGCGATTTCTGGTGGAGGAAGCGCTCGGGCGGGGATATGAAGTCTGGGCGGGAGTGCGTGCAACGAGTTCGCGGGCGCATTTATCGCAGGATCGGGTTTGCTGCATCGAGCTGAAATATGATGATCCGTCGGCCCTGAGGGCGCAACTGGCAACGCAGGTTCGCGAACATGGCGCATGGCAGTACGTGATTCATAATGCCGGACTGACCGGGAGCGTTTGCCGGAAAAACTTTGCGCTTGTCAATGCCGAATATACGCGGCGCTTGCTGGAGGCTTTGGACGGGAGCGATTGCCGTCCAAAGAAATTCCTGCTGATGAGCAGCCTGAGCAGCTACGGCGCAGGCGATGATAAGACACTCCGACCCATTGCCCGCGAGGATGCCCGGCATCCCGAAACGGCCTACGGCAAAAGCAAACGGCTGGCGGAAGAGTATGTCGAACGGCAGAAGGCCATTCCCTGGGTGATCCTGTGTCCGACCGGCGTATACGGCCCCGGCGAAAAGGACTACCGAATGGAGATACAGTGCATCCGTGCGGGATTCGACTTTGCCGCCGGACGAAAACCTCAGCATCTCAGTTTTATTTATGTAAAAGACCTGGCGGAGCTGGCCTTTCGTGCGCTGGAACACACGGCAGGCCGGAACTGCCGCTACCTGGTGTCGGACGGCCGGAACTGTACCGATACCGAATTTGCCCGGCTGATTCAGGAACTGACCGGAAGAAAACACGTCTTGCGCCTGCGCCTGCCGCTGTGGATCGTCTATCTCTGCTGTCTTCTTTCCGAATGTGTCGGTCGGCTGACCGGGCGTGCCGCTACGCTCAATACCGACAAATACGGGATACTCAAACAGCGGAACTGGACCTGCGACATCGAACCGCTGCGCCGCGAACTGGGTTTCACGCCTGCCTTCGACCTGCGAAAGGGACTGAAAGAAACCATCCGTTGCGAATTTGGAGAAATGCATTACCCGAAATGAATCATACCGCGCTTTCAAACTGTCTGTTTTCCGGCTTTTGCTTTGCCCTCCGGCTGACGCTGCTGGGCTTGTGCCTGACTTCATGCGCCGGATTACGCCGGTTTGGACAGGAACAGATGCTCTCGCCGAAACGGGAATTTCGCGGGGCGTGGATTCAGACCGTCTTTCAGGACGATTACCGGGACTTGACCTCGGCCGCCTTCCGCAGCCTGATGGAGAAGCGGCTTGACCGGCTGCGCGCCTGCGGAATCAATGCCGTCCTTTTCCAGGTACGTCCCGAAGCCGATGCGTTTTACCGTTCCGCATACGAGCCGTGGAGCCGTTTCCTGACCGGCAGGCAGGGCGTACCTCCCGACGAATCGGACTTTGACCCGATGGCCTTCCTGATCGATGCCTGCCATCGCCGCAACATGGAGTTTCATGCCTGGCTGAATCCCTACCGCGCCGGCGCGACGGGCTTCAACGGATTTGCCGCCTCGCATGTCCTGCACAGGCGTCCCGCATGGTTTGTCAGGTACAACGGGCAGACCCTGTTCGATCCCGGCGTGCCCGAATGTCGCCTTTTCATCTGCCGGGTGGTGAAAGACATCGTTTCGCGCTATGACGTGGACGCCATTCACATGGACGATTACTTTTATCCCTATCCGGCGGCCGGACAGAAATTCCCCGACGACCGGAGTTTTAAATACTACGGGCAAAAAAACGGCTACAAGCCGGAGGAACGGGATCAGTGGAGGAGGGAAAATGTCAATCAACTGATCCGGATGCTTCGGCAAACCGTTAAGGATACCAAGCCCTGGGTGCGTCTGGGCATCAGTCCCTTCGGTATTTACCGCAATGCGGGCAAAGACAGGGAAGGAAGCCGGACCAGCGGCCTGCAGAACTACGACGACCTGTATGCCGACATCCTGCTGTGGATGCAAAAAGGATGGATTGATTACTGTGCGCCGCAGCTTTACTGGGAGATCGGACACGCGCAGGCCGATTATGAGACGCTGATCCGGTGGTGGAACGACCGGAAATGCAAAACACCGCTCTACATCGGCCAGGACGTGGCACGCACCATGAAAGCCGGTCAGTTGAAGGAAAAAATGAGACTGTCGCGCATGGAAAAACGGGTACGGGGAAATATCTTCTGGTCTGCCAACGACCTGTTGCAAAATAAGGGAGGCGTAGCCGACAGCCTGAAATACACGTATCACCGTTATCCTGCACTGATTCCGGCCTGCGACGGCCTGTACACCCGGAGACCCGGCAGGATAAAGCGCCTGCGTGTGGAACAAACCGGTCGGAAACAGGCGCTGCGGTGGGATATCGATACCTTGAGCCGGGGACGGCCGAACGAGCCGGTTTATTTCGTGATCTACCGTTTCCGGAAGGAAGAAAAGACGAACATCAAACGGGCAAAGGCGATCTATGCCATCACCCGCAAGCCTTCCTGTCCGATTCCGTCCGACGTCTCCTGGCGCTACGCCGTCACGGCTGTAGACCGTTTCCACAACGAAAGCAAAGCCCGGCAAATCTCCCCGTAAATCTCCGTAACGGTACCGGTATTTGTTTGCTCCGTCCGCCCGGCCTTTTCGATTTTGCCGGGAGCGCATTTCGATGACCGGCTCATGACTTCGGCCGTGTCAAGTTCCCCTGCCGCGAAAAATAAAAAGCGCCCCCTTGATCCGACGGCAACCGGACCAGGGAGTGCTTTTTTATATAAAAAATTGAGGTATGAAAGATACGTATTCAACACGAATACATCCTGTGGTCCTATTTCACAAAAGTCAAACTTCCTTCGCTGTTCAGTTCCCGTTTTTGAGCAGACAGCGTACGGACGTCCAGCGACAAAAAACCGAACTCATGATTGTACTGCTGTCCCTGTTCCAGAATCCAGTTGGCAAATCGCAGGATTTCCGCATTTCCGGCCTGTTCTTCCGGAATGACGATTCCGAACCGCTCAACCGGGATGGTTTCTATTTTGGCCGTCTCCAGCAGAGAAATAGCCTTGTCTATGTTTTCGGACAGGAGCGCCTCCCGTTGATCCGATTTCAGGCTCAGCGGCAAAATCGTCAAATGAGATTTCAGTTGGCGCGTCTTCAAATCATATACATAATTCAATGTATTGAACGCTATGCCGCTTTCATCCTTCTGGAGTGCATGGAGCAGGTAAATTTCATCGCCCACAATCTTCTTTCCCCTGATCTGTTCCGGCGCCCGGTCAAAATAGTCGGCCAGCGTAAGGGTGATGGCTGCCTGACCGCTACGTGAATAGACCGTTGCGGCATACTTTTCCTTTTCGCTCTCCTCGTAAAATTCGTCGTCCAGCACGTCCTTTTCAAACACCAGGTTTCTCAGTTCCTTTTTCTTCAAACCCTTGCCGGCCTTTTCTATCAGCGGATTGTTTCTGTTGCTCACCGGAATCAGTGCATACCGGCCCGTGTAGACCACCCGGCCGTTGACTTCCTCTTCCGAAATTCGACCGGCAACCACCGACAAACCGGAAGACGGCGCCTCCGTCCCCGAAACAACCTTTACCTCGAACCGGGCTTCGGGATGTTCCTTCCTGTATTCGGTTACCCACTTTTCCATAATCGGATGCACAAACTTACTGTCTTCTATCCGTATTTCCTGTGCGGTCACGTGGCCGAAAAAGCCGGCCAGCGATGCGAACAGAGCCGCCTTATAAACTGTTTTTTTCATTACTCGCTAATTTATTATTGTTATACTGTTTAGTTATTGCCTGTTGTTTTAAATTTGATGCTGCAAAGGTACAGGCTCCTGCTTTTTCATGAAATACCATACAGAGGGTATATATTTGCATGGACAGGGTAACCGTCTAAAAAACAGAAAGTAGGAAGCACCCGTGAGCTTCATTTGCAAGACGGGGAGAACGCCGGATTCCCGGCAGGAAAATTCTACTTTATACTTCGCGCGGTACGGTTTTGTGCATGGCGCAGTTGGATAAAAGTTCCCGGGGAAACCGGCTTTACTTTCCTGTCCCCCGGACGGAACCCGGAGCGGATTCCAACCTTCCGGGTTCCGGCAAGGACAATATACCATCCCCGACGGTATTTTTATCGGACTGCGCCATGCGCAAAACCATGCCGCGCGAAGTATACATTTGGCTACGTCGAACTTGCATTTCGGAAAGTCCTTTCAGGCAACGATAAAACCTCATTAACCGGAAATAGACTGTTAATAAGGTAACAGGGGTTGTTTTATGCGATTGATTTTTCATCCCTTAGCTGACGGCTTTAGAGGCTTTCTCTCCCGCTCCTCTCGCCCGCCGTGTGTGATCCGTTTTGCAAAAAGGCGCCGGAAAAAATGATTCCACGTAAATCAATGAATATGCAATGTGATGGAAAATCTGTTTGAAATTTTAATCCCGGCGTGGCTTTTGCATCTCTCCAATGAAATAGAATGGGGCTAAAGCCCGTGCGGAACGGTCTGCAATGGCAGCTCGCACGGGCTTTAGCCCCATTTCCTTTTTATGGCCGTTTGCTTTAGCGTTGAAGACTTTTGAGACGCCCTCTTATGGCCGACGCCGGCAGGGGAAGGATAATCATCCGCCGGGCGAAGCACACTAATTAACAGTCTGCCGGGCTTCATCCATTTTTTTGCTTCCTGCGCGCAGGCATTTTGTATTGATTAGTGTGTTAAATAATTGCTTGTTATTTAACAATCCCCCCCCCCCCCGTTATATCTTGTTAAATATCGGCGGAAAAATCTCTTATTTTTTGTTGCTTCGGAAAGAATGACTACCTTCGCGCCGAAGTTAAAATATGAGAATAAGCGAAGGCTAAAGCACATTATTTCAAAAAAACAGGACGATGAATCGGTCTCCATACAGCATGGCTGATACACGGATCGCCGGGAAGCAGGACACCGCATGTACCGCTTCGGAGGCAAAACGGAGCGGGCGAAAGGCCGCGACACGAAACGGGGCGGCGTGCGCAGCTCCGCGGCAAACCGGTGGCAAACCCGCTTCGAACACAGACTGCTAACTAATCATTTATATTTACTTAAAACAGAGAAAGATGAAAAAAGACTTTACCAGACGAAATCACCGCCTCCCCGAGACGGTGAAACGGACAGTCGCCCGCGCAGGACATCTCCTGCTGACGGCGGTACTCTTGTGTGTCGCGCTCCCGGCGCTACAGCCGCTGAACGCGCAGGATGTGGGAAATGCCGGACAGGCCAAAGGCCACAAGCTTTATTTCGGCAGTTTCCCCCGGACCTACACGGGCCGGATCGGCTCCGTGGTTGTGCCGACGACCCCTTACGTATTAAAACCGAACACCCGGGACCTGGACGAAGATTTGAAGCCCTATACCGGTTATTTCCTGGTCGAGCCGGTCACCTGGCGCGTACTGGCCAATGACGCGGAGGGGATTCTGCTGCTGGCGGATCAGAACCTGGCGAACTGGGCCTATGAGCGAACCGGCACCCAAAGCTCCTGGAGCGATTCCGACGTGCGCGATTCCTTACGAACCAGGTTCCTGGAGGGCGGTACGACGCTGGGCGGTACAAAAGACTATTTTTCGGCGACCGAACGGAATGCCATTGCGCCGTCGCTGCTCCAGAACCCGCAGCTGGGCGAGGACCCCGACGGGATTCCGACCACCGACAAGGTATTTCTCCTGTCGGCGGCCGACAGCACGCTCTTTGCCACCGCCGCCGACCGCATCGCCCGCAATACGGTGTATACCGCGTCCTATACCAATACCTCCCATCCGAACGAGCCGGATATCTGGCTGCTGCGGACGCACGGCACCAGCTTTTTCCCCGGATTCGTCATGTTTGTAAGGGAAGAAAGCGGGTATGTCGACCGGTACGGTATTGCCAAAGGGCAGTCCTATCCGATCCGGCCGGCCCTGCGGCTCGCCAGGGAACGCTTTGTCATGCTTTCCGCCGACAAACCGGCGGCCGTCGGCTCGGTGGGCATTCCGCTGACCGGTTCCGAGACCGACACCATGAAACTGACGCTGGTTGACCCGAGCCTCCAGGCGACGATTACCGGAGTGACCGCCGGCAGTTACATCCCGCACCCGGCCGGAACCAACCTGACGTCGCTGTCGTACAGCGTAACCGGGGCCGGTACGGATGAATACATCTCCGTGCTGGTGGAAGAGCTGGGCGGCGGCGCCGTATATTACAGCAAACTGGCTGCATTGCCGCCGGGAAGCAGCAGCAACTCTTTAATCGTACCCTTTGACGGCACTGCCCCGTATCCGGCTGTTCCTCCCGGCGCCTACACGGTAAAGATTTTCCGCGAAAAGGTCAACACACTGCCTTCGGAGCCGGACTGGGCCAGCGAGCCGTTCACATTCACGGTCGGCATCGCTTCGTTGCCCTCGTCGGCCGACATAACGACCGAAGAGGGTACGACCGACGATCTGTCGGACGGATGGCAGCATGTCTTTTATGACGACACCGTCCGTTTCACGGGCGACCCGATGCCCCTGCTGAGCGTCTCCGGCGCTTTGCCGGCGGGATTGACCCTGGAGCCGGACGGACGCCTGCACGGAACGCCTTCGGCCACGGGACCCTTCACCTTTACCGTGACCGCCGAGAACGGCACGCAGGACAGCAAGACCTTCACGGTGAACATTCTGCCCAGTGCACCGCCCGTAATCACCGATCCGGCTGCCGGACTGATTGATTCCGTCCTGCGCAATATCTACGTGAAGGTGGATACGGTCGAGGCTACCGGCGCGCCGGCGCCGACGTATTCCGTTTTCTCCGGCAAACTGCCCGATGGTCTTTCGCTCGACCCCGTGACGGGGGTGATCGACGGAACGCCCACCAAGGAAGAATACGCCACCTTTACGGTGCTGGCCGCCAATCCGCTGGGCAACGACTATCGCGAATACAACATCAAGGTGAAACTGGCCAACAATCCGACGCCGCCCGCTTTCATCAACCTGCCCCCCGGCGACAATCTGTCGCGGGCACGGGTGGATATACCCTATTTTTACCAGCTGGAAGCGGAGGGAGAACCGGCCCCGAAATTCACGATGAAGGCAGGCAGCAAACTGCCGGCCGGGCTGACGCTCGACCCCGTGACGGGGGTGATCAGCGGAACGCCCGGTAAAACTTCGCCCGCCCTGTCGCCCTATAACAGCCTGACAGTTGAACTGAACAACGGCAGCGGAGCGCCGGTGGAGCATACCTTCCACATGGAGGTGATCTATACGCTTCATCCGCCCCACCTGACGCTTACGCCTCCGGCGCCGGCGTTTGCGGGCAGCGACCCGTTCAGCGTGACGGCCACCTTCGACGTGCCGGTATCCGATCTGCAACTGTCGGACATCATCGTGACGCACGGCACGGCCTCCAACCTGGCGATGACCGCGCCGACAGGCTATCCGCCGCGCTCGGCCGCATGGACGTTCGATGTGACGCCCACCCTGCCGCTGGTCAGCGGTGCAATCATCGAAGCCTACATCAAGGAGGGCGCCGCGAAGGATGAACACAACGCCTTCACGTATGCGAAATCCGATACGGCCAAGATCACCTTCCTCTACGATCAGCCGGTGGTCGTGTTTCCCATCCCCTTCGGGACGGCCTACATCTCCGATCCGGGCAAGCTGGTTTTCAACATCACCCCCAACGGAACGCCGCCGGACGACAACGTCGTCTATGTGAACGGAGCGCCCGCGACGGACGCCACCATCGGCCAGGCGATTGAAATCCTGCGCAACGGCAGCCCGTACGACGAATGGACGGCCTCCATCAGCGGCACGCAGGTCACCCTCAGCGGCGTCTTCGGGCAGGGCGTCTATCAGGTGCTCGTCAAACCCGGCGTCCTGGGCAACAATACCGGCAAGTTCGCCGCAGAGGTGCTCTACGAGTTCTCGGTGCAGATTTCAACCAACTGGTATGAGGGATGCCTGAACTCCTTTACCCTGACGGGCTATCCCGCCGATCCCGCCGACCGGTCGCTCGCGGTGACGTATGCCGGACTGACCGGCAGCCTGACCGGCGCCGACGGCAGTCCGGTGACGGCCGTACCCCTGCCGGCAGGACAGACCGAAGCCGCCTTCGCCTTCCGGGTGCTGACCCTGTCCGACGAACAGGAGGGCGATTCGGTCAGCCTGATCATTACCGACCCCCTGACTTCCATTTCGCAGACCTACCGGATCAGCCTCTATAACCAACCCCGCGTGGAAGACGTCATCTTTATCGCGGCCACCACGGGCTATCCCGGCTACTTCAAGCTGATCAAGGGCGGATCGCCCTCCCTGCGCCGCAGTTTCGACGCGGGACAGCACTGGAGCAGCGCCTGGGCGCCGGCAACCGGCCTTGAACTGGCGGACGCCGGCGGAGAAATCATCCTGCGCGAACCCGACGGATGCGACGAGGTCAAAATCCCGCTGGACGTCAGCGTCAGCACCGCCGTGCAGCGAACCGTTTTCCTGCCCGCGGGCGTTGCCAACATCGTCACCTCGCCCGCAGCCGGCGGACATGCCGTCTTCAGCGGAGGCGACTTTGTCTTTCAGGTGGCCATGACCGGGCCGCTGGCCGGACGCAAGCCGGCCGTCACGACGGACCGGCGGCATGTGCCCGATTCGGTCGGCGTGATTGTTGAACGCAATGACGACGGCACCTTCACGGTGCGGCTGCGGGCCGTGCGCGAACCGGTGCATGTCTCGCTGGAGGCCGGCGAGCTGCTGACCGGCAGCGACGCCGTGGAAGAGACCGGAGTCTGGAGCGCCGGCGGACAACTGTATATCACGGCCGCCGCCACGGGCCAGGCCCGGATCTATACCCTTGCGGGAACGCTGCTCAAAAGCGTGGCGGTCGAAGCCGGAAAAACCGTCCGTACCGCCCTGCCGCCCGGATTCTTTGTGGTCAAACTCGAAAACGGACGCTCCCACAAGGTCAGCGGATTTTAATGCAACACAGGATATGACAACTAATAAAATAAAGAAGATATGAAATCAATGATTCAGTATTTCGGCCCGACCGCGCCGCGAACGCACGGCGCAAACGAGGCCGCCTGTCAATTAACGAATCTTTCCGGGACGCCTTGCAGGCGTCTCCGGAAACGGTTCCGCGCCTTCGGCGTCCTGATGGCCGTCATCGCGCTGATCTGCTTCGGCAGCCCGGCTGCAAGGGCGCAGGGAACGCTTGCAGAGCCCATTGCTGTAAATACATTTGGGGGAGAATATGTGATTCCTGCCACGCCTATAAATGTAACCTATTATTTTACGGGTACCAGTACGGCAACAAACCGAATCCGTGTTACACAGGGATTTAAAGGCGCCATCTATCTGAAAGGGGTAAGCATCACGACAACCGGCACCAATGAACCTCCCATCCGGATTGAGGGAGTTAACGGCAGTACATGGTGGAGTTATTCGGGTGGAAATAACGATCATGTAGTCGCCCACCCTGTCACCAATGTAGATATCATTTTGGACGGAATCAATTTTCTGCAAAACACGGCGCAAACGTGTGCCGTATTGCAGGTGGATCTGGGCGCTCAAATCAATATCAGGGCCAAGGATGAGCAGCCTCTGGTGCGTCCGACGGCTGCCGTCAATGCCAGCGGTTCTTTGGTAGTGAGAAAGACCTCAGACGCCTATGTTACCTACACTGAGGCAACGAGAGATTTCACCGGAAATCCGACTGGTAGTAATACCGGGGCAGCAATCGGAGGACCGGCTGTAGCGCAGGGATTAACGAATTTATACAACAAAAGCAATCCGGAAGTTTCAACCGGAACAGGCCCTTCGACCGGAGGAAATGTGATTATTACCAGCGGTACGATTGTGGCCATCGGAGGTGAGCATGCGGCCGGCATCGGTGGTCCTCACTGGTCCTATTACAACGGAATCATCATGATTTACGGAGGAATTGTATCGGCCATCTCCGGTTCTCATGGCGCAGGTATCGGGAGCGGATGTCCTACCGGCAATGGCGTCATTGCTACGGTCGGTGGAGCAAGCATGATCATTGCCATCCCGCCGGCGTCGGTACGGGCCTTTACCCGGCAGGGAGGAGGACCTCCCAATTATTTTGGCCTGGCGGGGGCAAGGGACATTGCCTATATCGGAGACCCGGAGGCTGCTTCTCATTTTACGGTATATACGGAAGATTTCAAGGAGACGACCATGTATCTGGATTTGAGTCAGAATCCGCGAATCAAGAACACCATCGATACACTGGCGCCCCAGTTCAATCCGGCGCGGCTGTACCTGGGAGAGACAAATCTCTATGGCCCGATGACGCGTGCAATAGGGAACCCTACGTATTATCCATATGCATTAATTGAAGGACGGTACCGATTGGACGGCAACTTGTTATGGACTTATCCGTCCCCGCACAACACGGCGGAGTTTGATTTTACCGGCAAATATATCCTGCAGAATGCAGCCGTGTTCAATACGGCCGTCACCTTCTTTACCGACCAGACCAATCCCAAGGGCTATCAGTATACGCCCGAAAAGAGGACGTTTTCATCGGGGACTACCTTTTCGCAGACCATGGTAAAGCTGCTGGCGCCGACCTTTAAGCCGGTACTGGAGTGTACTCCCGCGTCGGTATTGCCGGGGGATACCTCGGCCCTGATATACGGTTACGATGATACGGAAGCCCTGTATAAGGCGAGTATGCTGAGGATCGGGAACGACGGCAACCAGCCGCTGCTGAACCTGACGTTCCAGCTGAAGGCGGACGCATTCACCGATATTGCCGGCAACCCTTTGGCGAACGCGATTAACGCTGCGTTAGGCCCGCATCTGAAAGATACGACGGTCGACGGGGTAAATATGAAATACCTTCCACCCAATACCTTTGTCAATGTGCCGACCAAGTTGAAACTCGGTCTGGAGCCGGGCGTATATGAAGGTCAGGTGATGTTCGACGCGCTGGACATTCCGGCCGGATCGCTTGCGCCGGTTCCGTTTACGGCGGAAGTGGTGCGTTACTATCTGGATCCGCCGGTGCTGACGACCGACCCGCCGGGCATGGCCGTGTTTAACGGATCGCCGTTCACGGTAGTGGTCACGTTTAACAAGCCGGTGCGGTGGTTAAAGGAAAGCGACTTCCTGCTCTATAACGGTCGCCTGGTACCGGGCAGCCTGGATTCAACCTCCATCCCGGTCTACTTTGCGCCGGATCTGAGGCCCTACTATACGGAATGGACGCTTACGGTGGATACCGTGGGCGAGAGTCCTGAAACCGGCAGCCTCATCAGTATCACCGCACGGGATAACATCGGCTATGAACAGCACGAGGTCAGAACGAACGACTTCTCCAATACGCTGAAGCTGGCGCTGAATACCGAAACGCCTTTTGCGACGTTCCATTTCGATTACGACCTGCCGACGGACAGCGTCTTCCTGACGGCGCAGGATACGCTGACCTTTACCCTCACGGCCAACGGTGCGGGAGCCGCCGTCGATTCGGTGCGCTTCGGCGCGGACTATGAGACGGGACTGGACGTACAGGATCCGGCCCATCTCGCAACGCTCAAAGACCTTATCCAAATCCGGAAAGACGGCTTGGTGGTTCTGCCTACCAACTGGGAGATAGAATCGGTGAACGGGAACAATACATTCAAGATTCAAACCGTTGCGCCATACAAATTCGAAGAAGGCGATTATAAAGTCTTCCTGCAGGGGAATTTGCCGGGCGACATCTATAATAATGCCGGCAATGTGATGCAGGACACGGTCGGCGTGTTCAAGGTGCGCATACCGGAACTTTCGAACTGTGATGCGACGATTGATAATGCCGGATTCGGTTTTACCCCGGCTCCGGATTCGCTGGACTTCCTGGGAGGCGAAGTGGAACTGATACTGGTCGGACGCAACTTGCAGTATGCTGCCGGCGCCCATGCGCTGCAAATCAAGCTGCCTTACGAACTGGGCGACACCGAGGTGGAACCCGTGGCCAGTGAAGACGGCGATTCGGCCGTCTACAAGCTGCGCATACCGGGCAACAGTACGGCGGCAGACATCAGTCATGACTTCGTGGCGCTGATGTTCGGCGGTCCGGCGAACACGGACGCCGCAGCGCTGGCTTTGTGTCCATTGACAAGGCCGGCCGGCACCGCACGGGTGACGGTGAAGCAGGCGCCGGCGGTGAAAATCACGGATCCGGAGTTTCCCGATCCGTCGGAAGTCACTGTGGAAAATCCGTGGACGCAGTGCTGCGGCGAGAAGCGGTTTACCGTGGAAGTACCTCTCACGGGCTTCGACCGCGTGGTGACGATCAAGTATCTGGGCCTGGCCGAGGAGTACCTCTACTCATGGGGAGGCGGCCGTCCGACGTCCGTCACGCTTCCGGCTGACGAGAGCTACCTGGAGCTGTTCTTCATCACCGCGCGCGTGCCCGACTATCTGGAAGGACAGCGCGGAGCCATCGTGATATCGACGCCCGCACTGCCGAGCGATACCTCCAAGTATTTCACCTTCTGGAACTCGCCCGACCTGAGCGAGATGGTCTATATCCCCCGGACAACGATGTATGCGGGTCTGCTGAACCTCAACATCCGCGGCGGTTCGCCCGACCTGAAACGCAGTTTCAACGAGGGCGCCACGTGGGAGAGCGCCTGGACGCCGGTCTCGTGGCTGGAGATGGAGCGTCTCGATCACGAAATCCTGTTCCGGGAACCGGGAGGCTGCGCCGACTATATCATTGACAGGCTTGAAGATGATGGCGCAGAGGTGCCGAACCGCGAGGTGGAACTGCCGGACTATGCCTTCACGGTGACCAGTCCGGGCAGCGGCGTGCATCATGTGAAGAGCGGCAGGAACTTCGAGTTCACCATCACGCTGACCGGCCCGTATGCGGAATACACGCCGGAGGTGTCGACCACGCGGCAGCTTTCGCCCGACGAGGTGTTTGTCACAAGGGAAGAGAGCGGCCTGTTCCGGGTACGCATCCCCGCCGTGCGTGAAGACATCCGGGTGATCATCCGGGTGAACGGCGAAGAACTGTCGGGCGTGGACAACGCCTACGTGGAACGGACGCGCGTGTGGACAACGAAGGGAGGCAATCTCTACATCCACTCCACCGTCACGGACGAGGCGCAGATTTATTCTTCGACCGGCGCGCTGGTCGGGCAAGTGCCGGTAGCCGCCGGACAGACCGTCCGCACCACCCTGCCCGCGGGATTCTATTTCATCAAACTTGACGGAAAGACGTACAAGACGGGGGTTCAGTAATCCCCCGTCAGCCTGCGTCCGCTAAGGGAAAAGGAGAAAGGAGAAAAGCCTTTCTCCTTTTTTTTGTGATCTCTCCGCCGGTTCAAGCCCCATGTCATTGAACTGAAACATACGGTTAACAGCGCGCCGTCCCGAAGGGACTTGTAATAACGTGCGTTCGACGTAAGAAAAAGACAAAAAAGAACAGGAAAAAGAGGCAGGCTATGCGTGCCTTTATATGCTGAAAACCAAACAAATGGAAGTCAACCATGTGGCTGGCCCCCCCCGAAGCCAAATCTTCAGGGGGTCTGAAGCCATAACTTCAGGGTGTCTGAAGCCATAGCTTCAGGGTGTCTGAAGTTATAGCTTCAGGGTGCCTGAACTTATAGCTTCAGGGTGTCTGAACCTGCACTGATGAGTGGTTAGTGGTTAGTGATTAGTGGTTAGTGGTCAGTGATGAGCGGGAATCGGGCTGAAGCCCGTGAGGAACTGTGTACTCCGCCGTTCACGCTCAACGCTCAGGGTCGCGCAACGCGAGTTCGACGGAGGGACTCAAAAACATCCGTCCGGTTGAACACACGCGCCGTCGCAGCCTTGGTAAACTTCATCGCCCATAGGATTTCCACACTCATGGCTTCCGGTTTCCTGCCCGCAAAGCCTTCTGTGAACATGCGTATAGTGGATACGGGCGCTTTACGGAAGATCGCTCAGGTCGAACTCACGCTGTAATAGCGCTTCAAAAAAAGAAACAGCCCGTATTTCTCCTGTTTTCGTGTTTCAAAACGGGAAAAAGACGGCGGATTGGGTGTGGCCGGAAGTAACAGCGATGGATTTTCAAATCCTGCACCCCTGTCGGCATTGTTTAATTCGATAAAATATCCGGGAATATAATAACGATTCGACATAAATACGCGCAAATCAATAACAGATTGTTATACGCCGAAAGAAATTATACATTTTGTTTGTGATTCATGCTTGTGGTATGACAAAAAGATATATATTTGCAGCGAAAACGAACAAAAAGGAAATCATATAAGTTGGAATAATTCAAAAATGGCAGGAATGATATATATGCACAGGGCATCCGGAACCGGTTACGGATTTGTTTCGGACAGTATGCGTTCACGTATTTCGGGCACGCGCCGCCACAGACGCGGTGCGCGGAGAGCGGCGAAAACCATACCTGCCGTGTCGTGTATCCTGCGCCGTTCCATTCATGACCATCGGCAAACAAACATACTTACATATACATACATAATTACAATTCGAATAAAAATGGCTTTAATAAATGAACAGTTTTTGAAACTGCCGGGCAATTATCTGTTTTCGGATATTGCACGGAGGGTGCAGACCTACAAACGAACGCACCCCAAGGCAGAAGTGATCAGTTTAGGTATTGGCGACGTGACCCGTCCGTTGCCGCAGGTCGTGCGTGACGCCATGCACAGGGCGGTAGACGAGATGGGCGACGCAGGGACGTTCCGCGGCTACGGCCCCGAACAGGGCTATCCGTTCCTGATTGACGCCATCATCCGGCATGACTACGCTCCGCGCGGCGTCACGCTTGATCCGGATGAAGTCTTCGTCAGCGACGGCGCCAAAAGCGACTCCGGCAACATCGGCGACATCCTTGAACGCGACAACTGTGTCGGCGTGACAGACCCGATTTATCCCGTCTACATCGACTCCAACGTCATGGGCGGCCGCGCCGGCGAACTCAGGGACGGCCGCTGGAGCAATGTTGTCTACATCCCCTGTACCGAGTCCAACGGTTTTATACCCGACATCCCCGAGCGGCGGATGGACATGCTCTATCTCTGCTATCCCAACAACCCGACCGGCGCATCCATTACACGGGAGGCGCTCGGCAAATGGGTCGACTATGCGCTGGCAAATCAGGTGCTGATTCTCTACGATGCGGCCTATGAAGCCTACATCCAGGATCCGGACATTCCACATTCCATCTACGAAATCAGGGACGCCAAAAAGGTTGCCATCGAATTGCGGAGTTTCTCGAAGACGGCCGGCTTCACAGGGGTACGCTGTGGCTATACGGTCGTACCGAAAGACTTGAAGGGATTTACGGCCGATGGAGAATCGGTTTCGCTGAACCGGCTGTGGAACCGCCGCCAGAGCACGAAATTCAACGGTACAAGTTACATTACCCAGCGCGGCGCCGAAGCGGTCTATTCGCCCGAAGGCGCGGTGCAGGTCAGGGAGGTGATCCGGTATTATATGGAAAACGCCCGCATCATACGCGAAGGGCTTGCCGGCGCAGGGCTGACGGTTGCATCGGGCGGAGACAACGCTCCCTATCTGTGGATAAAGACGCCAGAGGGTGTGTCATCGTGGACGTTCTTCGACCGCATGCTCCACGGAGCCAGGGTCGTCGGCACGCCGGGAGTCGGCTTCGGGCCAAGCGGCGAAGGCTATATCCGCCTCACCTCCTTCGGCTCGCGGGAACACTGCATCGAAGCAATGGAACGAATCTATAAATGGTTAAAATAAAAGGGTGAACGCATGAGTATTTTCATGCAGTTGATGCGCACAACGCACGGACAGACCTGCGGAAAATCCCTGATTGATTCTCTAACTTAATAAAAACAAAAGCAATGAAAAGTATGAACATTAAAAAAAGAATCTTGACGGCGGCTGCCATTGTAGCCGCAGCATGCATGTTAGCCCCTGCCCGTATGGGGGCGCAGGAACTTTCTGTAGGAGGCGACCTGGTCAGCAGTTATGTCTGGCGGGGTGCGTATTGTGGCGGCGTCAGCGTACAGCCGGCATTATCTTTTTCGGCAAGCGGATTTTCGCTGACGGCCTGGGGGTCGGTCGGCTTCCTTTCGCCCGCATACGTGGACGAGTTCGATTTCACGCTGGGCTACGGCATCGGCAACCTCAGTCTCGCCATTACGGACTACTGGTTTGCATACCGCGGGGAAGAAGAATGGGTTCCCGATTATTTCAATTACAAGTCGGACGAGACGGCTCACATGTTTGAGGGTACACTCGGCTATGACTTCGGGCCGCTGGCCCTGTCGTGGAACACCTTTTTCGGCGGAGCCGACTTCAAGTTCTCCGATGGCGAACGGGCGTTTTCCACGTATATCGAAGCAAGCGCACCCTTCAAAGTGGGTGACTATGGCCTGAAACTCGAACTCGGCGTCACGCCCTGGGAGGGTCTTTACGCAGACAAGTTCAATGTCGTGAATATCGGAATCACCGGGTCGAAGGAAATCAAGGTAACGGAATCATTTACCGTTCCCGCCTTCACGAAAGTCATTTTCAACCCGGCGGCCAAGCAAACGTATTTCGTCTTTGGCATCAGCCTGTAGGAACCCGTCGGATGAATGTTTTATCAACAAATTGAACCGGATATGAAAAAGATTGAAGCGATTATTCGCAAGACCAAGTTTGAAGAAGTGAAAGAAGCGCTGCTGGAAGCCGACATCGAATGGTTTTCCTATTATGACGTGCGCGGAGTGGGAAAGACCCGGCAGGAACGTATCTATCGGGGAGTCGTGTATGATACCAGTTACATTGAGCGTATCCTGCTCGCAATTGTGGTGCGCGACGTGAACGTGGACAAGACCGTCAATGCCATCCTCAAGACCGCTCAGACGGGCGAGATTGGCGACGGACGTGTTTTTATCTCGACCGTCGACGACTCCGTCCGTATCCGTACGGGGGAGCGGGGCGACATTGCACTGTACAATGCCGAAAAGGAAAAATAATCAATCAGGTTTTATGAACAAGTTAATATGTAGAGGTATGAAGAAATATACATTACACCGTTTTACCCGGTCTGCCATGACCGGAATCCTGCTCTCCGTTCTTTTTGCGGCGGGAGTTTATGCACAGGAAGCCACCGACGGACTGAGCGAAACCGTCGCAAGCAACGGCGTGTCGCTCGATACCGTTTGGATGCTGCTCGCCGCCATGCTGGTGTTTTTCATGCAGCCGGGCTTCGCCATAGTCGAAGCCGGTTTCACCCGCATCAAGAATACGGGTAATATCCTGATGAAGAACTTTATTGACTTCACGTTAGGTTCGTTACTGTTCTTCTTTATCGGTTTCGGAATCATGTTCGGTTCGGAAGGCGCCGGATTCATCGGAATGCCGAATTTCGGCAATCTGTCGTTCTTCGACAACGGTTTGCCTGTGGAAGGATTCCTGATATTTCAGACCGTTTTCTGCGCCACGGCGGCTACCATCGTATCGGGCGCCATGGCCGAGCGTACCAAGTTCCACATGTATTTGGTCTATACGATCCTTATCAGCGTCGTCATTTACCCGATCTCCGGCCACTGGACCTGGGGCGGCGGATGGCTGATGGCCAGCGGCGGATGGCTGGAAACGCATGTCGGAGCAACGTTTCATGACTTTGCCGGCTCCACCATTGTCCATTCCGTGGGCGGCTGGGTAGCGCTTGTGGGCGCCGCCATTCTCGGCCCGCGTATCGGGAAGTACGGCAAGGACGGCAAGTCGAAAGCCATTCCGGGACACAACCTCACCTTTGCCGCACTGGGCGTATTCATCCTGTGGTTCGGTTGGTTCGGGTTCAATCCCGGTTCGCAGCTGGCGGCATCCGGCGAAGGCAATCGCGTGGCCATCTCGCACGTCTTCCTGACAACGAATCTGGCTGCTTGTGCCGGTGGACTTCTGGCGTTGCTGACGGCCTGGGCAAAATACAAAAAACCGTCGCTTTCCCTCACCCTCAACGGCGTACTGGCAGGGCTGGTCGGTATCACGGCCGGTTGCGACGCCGTTTCACCCTGGGGCGCTATCATTATCGGTTCCGTTTGCGGTATCGTGATGGTATACTCGGTTGAAATCATCGACAAGGTGTTCAAGATTGACGATCCGGTAGGCGCCTCGTCCGTACACGGCACCTGCGGGTTGGTGGGTACGGTGATGACCGGCCTGCTGGCGGTCGAGGGCGGTCTGTTCTACGGCGGAGGCGCAAGCCTGCTGCTGGCACAGCTGGTCGGCGCCGCAGTCATCGGACTGTGGGCAGCCGGGATGGGCTACGTGATATTCAAGGGTCTTGACGTGACGTTCGGCATCCGCGTTTCCAAACGTGTGGAAGAAGAAGGTCTCGACATTTATGAACATGGCGAAGCGGCCTATAACTAATGGCAAAAGGATGAATCATTAATCATTCAGACAAAGGATGTACGGGGCAATCAGGAGGGGAATTTTTCGAATCGGGGCAGCGATATTTCCCTCCGCCCCTGCACATCCGATCAAACAATCCCGTTTTGACAAACAAACATAAGCAAACAATAACAACGAGTAAATAGAGAAAATGAAACTGTACATTCCAACAAACTATCGCCCTTCCCTGCCTGTCGAAGCAATGGAAGAGGCTATCAAAATGCTCAAGCTCCTGTTTCAGGACGAGCTGGCACAGACCTTGAACCTCAGACGGGTGACCGCACCGCTGTTTGTTTTTTCCGGTACCGGAATCAACGACGACCTGAACGGGGTTGAGCGTGCCGTCTCCTTTCCCGTGCGCGACATCGGCAACCGGCGCGCTGAAATCGTTCATTCGCTGGCCAAATGGAAACGCCTCAAACTGGGGCTGTACCGGATACCGCCCGGCAACGGACTGTATACCGACATGAACGCCATCCGTGCCGACGAAGAGCTGGACAATATCCATTCGCTCTACGTGGACCAGTGGGACTGGGAACGCACCATCCGCCCCGAAGATCGCAACCTGGCTTTCCTGCGCGACCTGGTGGAGAGAATCTACTCCGTCGTCAAGACCGTCGAACACAGGACGGCCGCCCTGCTGCCCGATGCCGGAACGCATCTCCTGCCCGAACGTATCACGTTTATTCATTCCGAAGACCTGCTGGCCGAATATCCTTCGCTCTCGCCCCGCGAACGCGAAACGGAAGCGGCACGCAAATACGGCGCCATTTTCGTCATCGGCATCGGCTCCGTCCTGGCCGATGGCCGGAAACACGACGGACGCGCACCCGACTACGACGACTGGTCGACGCCGACCGACGCGACGCACCGCGGCCTGAACGGTGACATCATCTTCTGGAATCCGCTGCTCGAGAGCGCCTTTGAAATCTCCTCGATGGGCATCCGGGTCGACCCGCCCGCCCTGTTGCGCCAGCTCGAACTGGAAGGCTGTCCCGAACGCGCGTCGCTTGACTTCCACCGGGCGCTGCTCGAGGGACGTATCCCCCTCTCTGCAGGCGGAGGCATCGGACAGTCGCGCCTGTGCATGTATTTCCTGCGCTGCGCACATATCGGCGAAGTACAGGCGTCGCTCTGGCCCGACGAAATGATTGAACGTTGTCGCACCGGCAACATGACGCTGAAATAACCCTTTATAAATAAATCATATTCAAAATTACAACTATGAGTACATTAAGATTCAATGCAGTAGAAGAAGCGTTCAAGAAGAAAGCGCTTCAGGTTTCTTCCCCCTCCAAGTACGTTTCCGACTTTTACGGGAAGTATGTATTTACCTCCTCGACGATGGCCAAGTACCTCTCGAAGGAGACGCTGAAAGCCATCCGCAATGCCGTCGAAAAGGGCGAAACGCTCGACCGGCTGATTGCGGACGACGTGGCTGCCGGCATGAAAATGTGGGCCATGGAACTGGGCGCCACCCATTACACGCACTGGTTCCAACCCCTGACCGACGGTACGGCACAGAAGCATGACTCGTTCATCGACTACGCCGGCGGCCCGGGCGAGAGCATCATCGAAGAATTTTCGGGCAAGCTGCTGGCACAGCAGGAACCCGACGCTTCAAGCTTCCCGAGCGGCGGCATCCGAAGCACCTTCGAAGCGCGCGGATATACGGCCTGGGACCCTTCGTCGCCCGCCTTCGTGATGGACGATACGCTCTGTATCCCCACCATTTTTATCTCCTACACCGGCGAGGCGCTTGACCTCAAGGCGCCGCTGCTCAAGGCGCTCAACGTTGTCGACCGTGCTGCCACGGCCGTCTGTCACTACTTCGACCCCAACGTCCGCAAGGTCTACTCCTACCTCGGATGGGAACAGGAATATTTCCTGATTGACGAAGGCCTGTATGCCACGCGCCCCGACCTCCTGCTGACCGGACGGACGCTGCTCGGCCACGAATCGGCCAAGAATCAGCAGCTCGAAGATCACTACTTCGGCGCCATTCCCACCCGCGTCACGTCCTTTATGAAGGACCTCGAGTTTGAAGGCTACAAATACGGCATTCCGCTGAAGACACGTCACAACGAAGTGGCGCCCAATCAGTTTGAACTGGCGCCCATCTTCAACGAAACCAATCTGGCCGTTGACCAGAACCTGCTCATCATGTCCATCATGAAGAAGGTCGCCCGCCGTCACGGTTTCCGTATCCTGCTGCACGAGAAACCCTTCGCCGGCATCAACGGCTCCGGGAAGCACAACAACTGGTCGCTCGGCACCGACACGGGCGTCGGCCTGCTCACCCCCGGCAAAACGCCTGAAGAGAATCTCCAGTTTGTCACCTTCCTGGTCTGCATCCTGATGGCCGTCTACAAAAACAACGCGCTGCTGAAAGCCTCCATCAGTTCGGCCACCAACGCTCACCGGCTCGGAGCCAACGAAGCGCCGCCGGCAATCATCTCGGCCTTCCTCGGCACGCAGGTCACCGCCATTCTCGACCAGCTGGAGCACAGCACGACCGAGCAGGCCATCGTCGTCGACAGCAGGAAGCGACTCAGCCTGGGCATCTCGCATATCCCCGAAGTGCTGCTTGACAACACCGACCGCAACCGTACCTCGCCGTTCGCCTTCACCGGCAACCGGTTCGAGTTCCGCGCCGTCGGATCGTCGGCCAACTGCTCCTCGGCCATGACGGCGCTCAATGCTGCCGTAGCCGCCCAGCTGATTGAGTTCAAGCAGACCGTTGACGGGAAAATCAGCGGGGGAGCCACCAAGGAAAAAGCCATCTTCGAGGTCTTGAAGGAATACATCAAAATCTCGAAACCCATCCGCTTTGACGGCAACAATTACAGCGAAGAATGGAAGGAAGAAGCTGCCCGGCGCGGACTGGACTGCGAAACGAGCGTTCCCAAAATCTTCAATGCCTACACCAGCCCGGAGAGCATCCGTCTGTTCACCTCCACCGGTGTGCTGAGCGAGAAGGAACTGCACGCCCGCAACGAGGTCAAGTGGGAAACGTATACGAAGAAAATTCAAATCGAGGCGCGTGTCGCGGGAGACCTGGCCATCAACAACATCATCCCCATAGCCACGCGCTACCAGTCCGTCCTGCTGGACAACCTCTATAAAATCAAGGCTGTCTATCCGGCTGACAAGGCTGCCGAACTGTCCGGTCTGGACGCTTCGCTGGTAGAGGAAATAGCCGGACACGTGGTTGCCATCAAAGAAAATACGGACGCGATGGTCGAAGCGCGCAAGGTAGCCAACCGGATAGAGTGCGTCTACGAAAAGGCGCTGGCCTATCACGACACGGTGCTGCCCTACTTCGACGTCATCCGCTACCACGCCGACAAACTCGAATTAATTGTGGACGACGAAATGTGGACGTTACCCAAGTATAGGGAATTGCTATTTATTCGATAAATAGTTGTTTTTATGTTATGTTTGAGTGAGGATGCGTCGTGAGACGCATCCTTTTTTTGTTCCCAGCCTCTCGGTTGATTAAAATCAGCGGCAATAAAGAGGAATTGGGCTAAAGCCCGTGCGAAACAGTCTGCAACCGCCGATGCACCCCGTTCCGCACGGGCTTTAGCCCAATTCTATTTCATTGTCGGCTGCTTCAGCTGACGGAGGAAAACCGGCATAAAATCCGGCACCCCCAAAAAAATCCCGGGACACGACAGGTGTTCCGGGATTTTCAATACACCTGACGGTTGTGATTTACTTCACAATCACTTTATAATGCCGTCGGGCACAGTCAGTCCCAGGCGAATGCGATCTTCGCCGGTCAGGTTTTCGTTGTACCTGAGCGCGACGTTTACGTAATGCCTTACGGAGGTTTCGACGGACTTCGCCTTTTCCTTGCGGTTGAGGCGGTCGGCCTTGCCCGCGTTGGGGCTGTCGGCCCGCGTGCAGGCGCTCTGACAGGCTTCGATTTCGCCGCTCAGGGCGGCGATGCGTGCAGGGTCGAGGCCCAGCCGGGCCACGACGCTCTGGTTTCCGAGATACGTGAGCAGCGCCCCGTAAGCATGGGGTAAATAATCGAGCTGTGGCATGGCGGTTATAATTGAATGTGAATGATGCGGGAGAAGGCTTCGCTCCGCAGTGCGGAGGGCGCTTTCGCGGCAGATATCCGCGGCTGAACCGACGGTCTTACAGGGCGAAGCAGGGTTTCGACAGGGCTTTTTTGCAGGCTGTAGGGACCTGTTTCTAAACTGTAGGGACCTGTTTCTAAACTGTGGGGACCTGTCTACAAACCGTGGGGACCTGTCTACAAACTGTGGGGGCCTGTTTTCAAACGGTGGGGACCTGTCTACAAACTGTAGGGACCTGCCTACAAACTGTAGGGACCTGTCTACAAAGTGTAGGGACCTGTCTACAAACTGTGGGGACCTGTCTACAAACCGTGGGGACCTGTTTCTAAACCGCAGATTACCGTTTTCGGGCCGTCGGGGCGGGCGGCGGGCCGGGAAGACGTCCGGTGGCGGCTGCCCGTAAGGACATGCCGCCAAAGGACGCGGTCCGAC
>JAISMO010000077.1 GCA_031276675.1 Tannerella sp. | reverse complement strand
GGAATCCGGAGCAGATTCTGACCTTCCGGGTTCCGGAAGGACGACATGCCGTCCTCGATGGTATTTTTATCGGACTGCACCATGCACAAAACCATGCCGCGCGAAGTATAACAATGCATTTACGAACAAAGAAACAGCGCGAGTATAATAATGAACGTGAGTTCGATGTAAGAAAAAGGCAAAAAAGAACAGGAAAAGAGATAAGATATTCGTATCTTTATATTCTAAAAATCAAATAAGTACGAACTGAAAACCGTATCTCTTACGGATACAAACTCAAACACCTCAGGAACCTGAAGGCGTTTTATACTCCATATGTATAAATCGAAAATCCATTTATGTGTGCTTTACAGTTCCACATACCGGAAGTTAGCGATTCCATGACATGGAATCGTACTGTTCCACATCATGGAACCGGACGGTTCCACTTTGCAGCAGATCGCTCAGGTCGAACTCACATTAATGAAGTGATTAGATTACACCGGGAGTATGGTTATGGCGAAAGTCGCATACCCGGATTATTCCGGCAGGTCATGCTACGGTGTCAGGATGGATAGCTGTCTTCAGGGCGGAAAACAGTGAAAAAGTCGTTCCTGTGAAAAAGAAAAAGCCTAAGACTGAAACCCGTCCGGCACCTGCGGCCGCTCCTCGGTATAAGGACATTAAAGTCCTTCAGGCGGAGATTACCCGTTTGCGGGTTCAGTTTCAAAACGAAAGGATGCGACCCTCTGACATGCATCCATCCATATCGGCGTGACCGGCCCATGCCGTAAACAGGTCGGGATCTTTTAATTCCTTGAATACCGAGCAAAAATCCAAAGCAAAAAAAACACGGCAAGGCGGCTCCCGACATAGGACAGGACACATGAAAATTCGCGAGAATTATGTATTATTAACGAGTATATTTGTCCGCCGTCACACGGCGGTTATTGATAATTTTCCCTACCTTTGCCCCCGAAATTATTTATATTTTTAAAGACAAAAACATGATGGATATTTCTCACATTGAGCATTTGGGTATCGCCGTAAAAAGTATTGATGCTCATTTGCCATATTATGAAAATGTGTTGGGTTTGAAGTGTTACAGCATCGAAGAGGTGGCCGACCAGAAGGTGAAAACCGCCTTTTTCAAGGTCGGACAAACAAAAATTGAATTGCTGGAGCCAACAGGCGAAGACAGTACCATTGCCAAGTTTATTGAAAAGAAAGGTGAAGGGATTCATCACATCGCCTTTGCCGTTCCTTCCGTACAGGTCGCGCTCGACGAAGCCGTTTCCAGCGGCATACAACTGATTGACAGGTCGCCGCGCGCCGGAGCCGAGGGCCTGAGCATTGCCTTCCTGCATCCCAAATCAACGGGCAGCGTGCTGACCGAACTTTGCATGACGGCAGAAAAGTAACCGGAGCTAACAACAAATAATCATAACACCGAATGAGTAATCAACTTGAAAAAGTAAGGGAACTGATTGCCTTGCGTGATCAGGCACGGCTGGGCGGCGGCGAAAAAGCCATCGACAAACAGCATGAGCGCGGCAAATATACCGCACGCGAACGTATCTCCATGCTGCTGGACGAAGGCAGTTTTGAAGAGATGGACATGTTTGTGAAACACCGCTGTACGAACTTCGGACAGGAAAAGAAAACGTTTCTGGGCGATGGCGTGGTGACCGGCAGCGGCACGATTGACGGACGGCTGGTATATCTCTTCGCACAGGATTTCACCGTATTCGGCGGATCGCTGTCGGAGACCATGGCGCAGAAAATTTGCAAGGTGATGGACATGGCCATGAAGATGGGCGCTCCCTGTATCGGCATCAATGACTCGGGCGGCGCACGCATTCAGGAAGGTATCAATGCTCTGGCCGGCTATTCGGAGATTTTCCAGCGCAATATTCTGGCTTCCGGCGTGATTCCGCAAATCTCCGGCATCTTCGGCCCGTGTGCCGGCGGCGCCGTGTATTCGCCGGCACTGACCGACTTTACGCTGATGACGGAAGGGACGTCCTACATGTTCCTGACCGGTCCGAAGGTCGTCAAGTCCGTAACCGGCGAAGACGTCGACCAGGAAAACCTGGGTGGCGCAAGCATACATTCGACCAAGTCGGGTGTTACCCACTTCACCGCCAAAACGGAGGAGGAAGGGCTGGCCATGATTCGCAAGCTGCTCAGCTACATCCCGCAAAACAACCTTGAGGAGGCGCCTTACGTGGAATGTACCGACCCGATTGACCGGCTGGACGACATCCTGAACGAAATCATCCCCGACAGCGCCAACCAGGCTTACGACATGTACGAAATCATCGGCACGATTGTTGACAACAACGAGTTTTTTGAAGTTCAGCAGGACTATGCCAAGAACATCATCATCGGCTTTGCCCGTTTTAACGGACAGTCCGTGGGGATTGTCGCCAACCAGCCGAAATACCTGGCCGGCGTGCTGGACTGCAATGCTTCGCGCAAGGGCGCGCGCTTCGTTCGCTTCTGCGATGCGTTCAACATTCCGCTGGTGACGCTGGTCGACGTACCGGGATTCCTTCCGGGCACGGGACAGGAATACAACGGCGTCATCCTGCACGGTGCAAAACTGCTCTACGCCTACGGCGAAGCAACGGTGCCGAAAGTGACCGTGACGCTGCGCAAGTCCTACGGCGGTTCGCACATCGTGATGAGTTGCAAACAACTGCGCGGCGACTTGAACTACGCCTGGCCGACGGCCGAAATCGCCGTCATGGGCGGCGCGGGTGCCGCCGAAGTGCTATACAGCAAGGAACTCAAGGACGCAGCCGACCCGGCAGCAGCGATGGCCGAAAAAATAAGCGAATATGACAAATTGTTTGCCAATCCGTACAATGCGGCCAAATACGGCTACATTGACGATGTGATTGAGCCGCGCAACACGCGATTTCGCATCACGCGCGCCCTCCAGCAGCTGCAAACGAAGAAGTTGACGAACCCGGCGAAAAAGCACGGCAATATTCCACTCTAACCGGACTGCATTATGAACGGAAAAAGAAAAGGAGCGGAAATCGCCCTGTTGCTGATGTTCATCTTCGTTTTTGCGGCGCAGGGACAGCGAACGACCGGTATGCGCTTCAACGAGGTGCTGGTAGTTAACGAGAATAATTTTGTGGACGACTACGGTGTGCGCAACGGATGGATCGAACTGTTCAACACGTCATGGGGCACGGTCAATATCGGCGGCTGCTTCCTGACAAACGACCGGAACAATCCCCGGAAGTACATGATTCCCAAAGGCGACGTACAGACCAGAATTTCGCCGCGCCAGCATGTGCTCTTCTGGGCAGACGACATGGCTGTGCGAGGTACGTTTCATGTGAACTTCAAGCTGAACCCGTCCGGAGAAAACTACTTGGCGTTCTATGATTCCGACGGCAGGACGCTGATTGACGAAATCGCCATCCCCGCCGGCCAGCGATCGGACATCAGCTATGGCCTGACGGTCGACGGCGAGGGGCGGTGGGAAAACCTCGCGAAGGTGACGCCAAGCAGCAACAACAAAATCCTCGACACAAATGAGAAAATCGAAAGTTTCCGGCAGAACGATGCTTGGGGCATAGGCATGACCATCACGGCCATGGCTGTCGTTTTCATTGGGCTGATACTGCTCTACGCCGCATTCAAGTACATTGGACAGACGGCCATCAAGGCCAGTCGGCGCCGTTCGGCGAAGGCCCGCGAAAGCGGCGAAGCCAAACACGGCGAACCGGAAACGGGCGAAGTATTTGCCGCCATTGCCGCGGCGCTCTATGAAGTGACGGAAGAAGATGTCCACGACCTGGAACATACGGTACTGACCATCCGCAAGGTGGCGCGTCACTATTCGCCGTGGAATTCAAAAATCTACGGAATGAGAGAACCTGTCGGAAAATAATCCTGTAAAAAAATAATAATCAGATGAAACAATTCAAGTATACAATCAACGGAAGTATCTACAACATTACGGTAAACAAAATAGAAGACACCGTCGCCGAAGTGGAGGTCAACGGCACGCCGTACAAGGTGCTGATGGACAAGCCGGCCAAGAAACATGTAGTCACCATCAAACGCCCGGCGCAGGCGCCGACAACACCGGCCGGAGCGCCGGTCGTGGTGCGTCCGGCTGGCGGCGGAACGAAGGGCGCCGTCAAGTCGCCGCTGCCCGGCGTCATCCTGAGCATCGACTGCAAGGTGGGAGACGAGGTGAAAAAGGGGCAGAAGCTGCTCGTCCTCGAGGCCATGAAGATGGAAAATACCATCTCCTCCGAGTACACCGGGAAGATTGCAGAAATCAAGGTCGAAAAGGGCGAATCCGTCCTCGAAGGCGCAGTACTGGTAGTCATCAACTAACGCAGCGGGATCATGCAAGAGAGTTTTTTATCGTTTCTGGTTGAGAACCTTCAACTGTTTCTCACCTACACGGGATTCTACAACGCCACGCCGGGGCATTTCGTGATGATCGCCGTTGGACTGACTTTTATCTTCCTTGCCATCAGATATGAATTTGAACCGATGCTGCTCGTACCCATCGGTTTCGGCATCCTGATAGGCAACATCCCCTTCAAGGACGCCGGCCTGCAACTGGGCATCTACGAGGAAGGTTCCGTGTTCAACATCCTGTACCAGGGTGTCACGTCGGGCTGGTATCCGCCACTCATCTTTCTGGGCATCGGCGCCATGACCGACTTTTCAGCGCTCATCTCCAACCCCAAACTGATGCTTATCGGCGCAGCGGCGCAGTTCGGCATCTTTGGCGCCTACGTCATCGCCCTGCAGATCGGCTTCGAACCGAATCAGGCTGGCGCCATCGGCATCATCGGCGGCGCCGACGGCCCGACGGCCATCTTCCTCTCCTCCAAACTGGCTCCGAACCTGATGGGAGCAATCGCCGTGTCGGCCTACTCCTACATGGCGCTGGTACCCATCATCCAGCCGCCATTCATGCGGCTGCTGACGACCAGAAAGGAGCAGCTGATACGAATGAAGTCACCCCGCGTCGTGTCGTCGACCGAGAAGATCATCTTCCCTATCGTCGGGTTGCTGCTGACCTGTTTCCTGGTACCTTCGGGACTGCCGCTGCTGGGGATGCTGTTCTTCGGAAACCTGATCAAGGAAAGCGGCGTGACGCGCCGCCTGGCTGAAACCGCTCGCGGACCACTTATCGATACAATTACTATCTTGCTGGGCATCACGGTGGGCGCCTCCACACAAGCTACCCAGTTCCTCACCCTGAGTTCGATCAAGATATTCTGTCTCGGTGCACTGTCGTTCATCATAGCCACATGTGCCGGTGTCCTGTTTGTGAAGTTCTTCAACCTTTTCCTGCGCGAAGGAAACAAAATCAACCCGCTCATTGGAAACGCAGGCGTATCGGCCGTGCCGGACTCCGCGCGCATCTCGCAGGTGGTGGGTATGGAATACGACTCGACCAACTATCTGCTGATGCATGCCATGGGGCCGAATGTAGCCGGTGTCATCGGTTCGGCTGTCGCTGCAGGGATCCTGCTGGGGTTCCTGGGATAGGCGGGAGAATCAGGCCCCGGCCCTGATTCCGCTTTCGAAAATCGAGTAGGAGGAAAATAAAGTAGTTTTCTCCTACTCGATTTCTGACTTTGACGATTTCTCCACCTAAGCGCATGATTTACAGCGGTGTCTGTTTTTGTTTAGACACTAAGCCTACCTCCTGGCCTCTAATTTGAAGGGCGCCGTATGTCTTTTTATCTGCATGGCTTCATATATTATATCAGTTTCTTTGCTGGGTTTGGATGGGATCACATAACGATCGACGGTAGGAGTATAGCGGACAATACTTTCCTGTACGCGGAATAATTCCTGCCGTATCCTCTCGGCCGAGTAGCGTTCCTGCTTTTCTTTGAGAATGCGATGTTGCAGAAACCGGATCAGAGAGAAGGCTGCAAAGCAAATCGCCAAATGAGCTTTTATCCTTTGAGCCGACTAATGGAAGACGGGGATGTACACGTAAATCGTGTTTGCTTATGAGAAAGAATTCTTCAACTTGCCAAAGACCTTGATATTGATTCAATCCTCCAGGCAGACATTTCCTCTTCCTTCATGTTGGTCAACACACCGTGCAGTCCATCCCACAAGGACGCTCTAGCCATCTTTTCTTCATCTACTTTTACATGGACATCCCCCTCGACGCTCAGAAACTTGCGGTAACCGTAGTTGCCGATCAACGATTCCGGCTTTTTACTCTTCTCTAATTTCTCATAAAGCCGATTGACTGCTTTTTCCCCTGTCACGGCGGTCTTTCTCTGCACGCTTATTGCTGTGGCTGACTATCAGACGTTTCTCCTTGGTGTAGGCGAATGTAGAGATACGAAGCATCTCATCCTCATATTTCATCTTTTCGTACTCCCGGCTGTCCAATATCTTTTCTATGGCAGACTTGAACGTGTCTCCTTCGTACATATTGCTGGGGAAAACCTCATAACCAACCGGAAGACCCTCCTGTGTCACCGTCAAGGCCAACAGCGCTTGACCCTGATTAAACTTGTGGTCTTTGCTGTAGCCGAAGCTGCACAGTTCATCTTCCGTGAAACTTTCGAAGTACAGGGTGGTACAATCATAGAACATGATTTTGACTTCCTCGGTTAATAGCGATCAGGAATAATCCCAACTTATATCTTGCAGTTTCTTTATACGCTCATCACTGAGCGTGTCCATCATACGGCAGACCTTTTCCAACGGTAGTTTTATCCCAAAGTCCCTTTCCAACAGTTCAACAGAGGCTCGTTTACTGCAGGGCCGGCACAGACGTGCCGGCACGATGTCTTTCATCACCGAACGGCTTACCGGACACCGGCTGAAAATACGATGAAAGCCTGCCTGGTCGTACACCTTGCCGCAAATCTCACGGATGCCGCTTACCAGGCGATGTTCTTCCCATATCTTGCGCAGGTTAACCGGCAGAGGGGAATCGTCTGGAAGTGAACGCTTTCGGTCGGATATGACCATTTCAGCCTTGATGTGTTCGGCCAATTCTTTGAAACGCTCTACCGCGGACGGGCAGTATGGTGGCTACCCGGCGAAGCGTCTTTTGACGCACTTTACCCGATTCACGAACGCTCTCTACGATGAAAATACTTACCTTGCCGCTGGCTTGTGGCTGTGTCCTGACAAACATGCGGCAAAGTTAAAGCCAATATACCGCTAATTCAAATATTTTCAGCTCTTTATATCCTCAGACACTACAAAGCAATTTCGGAAAATGATAGCGCTAAAATGCTGTACGTCAAGGATACATTGGAAGGCGTAGACGAAGTAACCGTCAAAGTCAGGAGAATGAGATGTAAATCGCCCGCTTTTTACACCTCATCCCTGCCGGGATTTTTTCGCTATGCCGCAAGACCTGTTTTCATTTCGCAAAAAAAATGATTCAAAGCAAAGACGTCTCTCTGCATTGAATCATTATGCTTTCGCATGGTAAATATAATATAGGATGATGGTACATCTTTCATTTCTTCTCCCGCCCTGTCAGGGGTCATGTTTTCCGGACAGTGCAGTGCAATTCACTGAAAATCGGGTCAAAAGCAGTCTGGTTCTTGTATTACCCCCCCATAATTTGGCAGAGATTGTGTGAGTTTGATGACAAGTCAAATGCTGATTTTCATAATTTTTTTATTGTTAAAACAATGAAATAAATCCGCCCGCACTCCAGCCGTGTATCTTTTGCTTCTTTTCTCCATACCTGTCCGATATCTTCGGACAGTCATGCAATGATTCCCGGAAAAAGAATTATTTTTTATTCAGTCATTCAAAAAACGCCTGTTCATTATTGGATAGAGGTGCAAAAGACGCACTGTTGGCGAATATCCCTGCCACCTGCTAAAATTCCCTTATCATGTAAAGGATTATTGAACGATGCAAATTTCTGAAATGTTTTTAATACCTCCAACCTTTTTTATTATGTTATACAACATGTTTTGGATTTTATGCCGGTTTGGAGGCACGGACGGATTAAAATTCGTCAATCCCAGCCACGCCTACGACCTCAATTTCGCAGGCAACGGTCGAATGGAGCGGAAACGGAAACGAAGCAGACTCAAGAAATGAAGGAATCGCCGTGCCGCTGACGTAACCGGGTTGATAATAACAAAGTGTGTAAGGTATCCAGATTTCCCATTTGTCTCCCTCAACCATATATTGCAGGGCCAGTCGCCACCCTTCCATCAGTCCGGTACTGTTGACCGAAAATGTCATTGGACTGCCGTCGTCGAAAAGTTGCCGGCCGGCCACGGTCCCCGGGGAGATGTGTTTGGACGGATCGGCAGCGACATACCAGGCTGTGTAATAGATTTGCACACGACTGGTGTAATAAATCGGTTTAACGCCTTCGCCTTTTTTGAGTATCTTATAGTAAATGCTTCCATTGTTGCCGAACGATGGGAGTTCCACATATTCGGAATTGTCTGCAATGGACTTGAAAGCCTGTTCGTTGGCTGATTTCCACACCTCTTCCGAAGCATTGTCGTCCTTTTTGCAGGATGTTACAAGCAATGCCGCCAGCAAGATCCATGCGAACCTCCCTGTTTTTATTCCGGATGCAGATGTCATTCCTTTTCCGTACACGGAGGGTGCAACTATTGATAAAGTTTTCATTATATGCGTTTGTTTCGTTATCATTCCAATTTTAGTGACTGTAAATTGTGTTCCTCCTCCTGCCAGTTTATTGCAGTTTGCACAGTAAATTCCGCATGTTTACTTTTTCGGTGATGATGCCGTGCAGCCGGTCAACGGGTACACGCTCCTGCAACATGGTGTCGCGGTAGCGGATGGTGACGCAACGGTCGACAAGCGTATCGTGGTCAACGGTGATGCAGTAGGGCGTGCCGATAGCGTCCTGTCGACGGTAACGTTTGCCGATGGAGTCTTTTTCATCATACTGGCAGCGGAAGTCAAAACGCAGATGATGAAGAATCTCTAACGTTTTTTCGGGCAATCCGTCTTTGCGTACGAGAGGCAGCACGGCGAGCTTGACCGGAGCCAGAACGGGTGGCAGTTTCAATAAAACGCGCGTCTCGCCATCGTCGAGCGTTTCTTCACTGTACGTACCAGCCAGCACGCTAAGGAACATGCGGTCTACGCCAATGGATGTTTCAATGACGTAAGGCGTATAGCTCCGATTCAATTCCGGGTCGAAGTACTGAATTTTTTTTCCGGAATATTTTTCGTGCTGACTGAGATCGAAGTCGGTACGGCTATGTATGCCTTCCACTTCCTTGAAACCGAAGGGCATTTCAAACTCAATATCCGTGGCGGCATTGGCGTAGTGAGCCAGTTTGTCATGGTCGTGGAAACGATATCTGGCATCGCCGAGTCCAAGGGCACGGTGCCATTTCATGCGAAAGTCTTTCCAGCGGGTGAACCAGTCGAGTTCGTCGCCGGGACGGACAAAGAACTGCATTTCCATTTGCTCAAATTCGCGCATGCGGAAAATGAACTGGCGTGCCACGATTTCATTGCGGAAAGCTTTCCCGATTTGTGCAATGCCGAAAGGAATTTTCATCCGGCCGGTTTTCTGGACGTTGAGAAAATTAACAAAGATACCCTGTGCCGTTTCGGGGCGCAGGTAAACTTTCATGGCAGCGTCGGCCGTCGATCCCATTTCGGTGGCGAACATCAGGTTGAACTGCCTGACATCCGTCCAGTTTCGTGTACCTGAGACAGGGCAGACGATTTCGCAGTCGATAATCAACTGACGAAGCGCTTCGAAATCGGAGTTGTTGAGTGCTTTTGCATAACGGCTGTGTATCCCGTCGCGTTTTGTCTGGTATTCAAGCACGCGCGTATTTGTCAAGCGGAATTGGGCCTCGTCGAACGCATCGCCAAACCGTCTGGCAGCTTTCTCGACTTCCTTATTGATTTTTTCGTCTATTTTGGCTAGATGGTCTTCAATCAATACATCGGCACGATAGCGTTTTTTACTGTCCCTGTTGTCTATGAGCGGGTCGTTGAATGCGTCCACATGTCCGGATGCTTTCCAGATAGTGGGATGCATAAATATCGCGGAATCGATGCCAGCAATGTTTTCATGCAACAGCGTCATGCTGTCCCACCAGTATTTCTTGATGTTATTTTTCAATTCCACACCGTTTTGACCGTAATCATACACGGCGCCAAGCCCGTCGTAAATTTCGGAGGAAGGAAAGACATATCCGTACTCCTTGCAGTGCGAAATCAATTTTTTAAATACATCTTCTTGTGCCATAAGACCTTTTTGTTTTTTGAAGGGTACAAAGTAAATAAATTTCTGCGAGACGCAGGATGCTTTAAGGTATATTAAATTTTCCCGGATATACCGGCACATCACCTTATTGTCCATCGGCAGAAGACGGCATATCTTCCGTATCTCCGTTGTTACCGGCCAGTTTGCTGTCAATGTAAAGCAATTTCTTCACTGATTTCTCTTTTCCCCGTCGCATAAATTCAATATCCTTGAGCACAACAGCCAAATCATACGTGGCACGGATGGCCTTTTTGTCATTTTCGCCGAGATACAGTGAAAATGCGGCACCTCCGGTGTATTCGACCTTGATGCGTGCCTTTTCGTCGGAAGAGTAGACGAAATTTATGGCTGAAAGGCCGTTTTCGCCTTTATAGGTAACTACTTCGGTGATATTTCCTTCGTCCTTGAAGCGGTAATTCATGCCTCCGTCATGGGGAATGGAGGCCGTTTGAGCATAAGTGCCGTCGGGCAGGCTCAATTTCAAGCCGGTATGATTGAGCGGCCGTTTGCCGAAGTAGACACTGGCGAGATAGATTTCACCTTTTTCGTCCACGCCGCAACGGATGTAACTGCGTTCGACATTTCGCTCAACGGTCTGCTGTTTCCAGACATAGTTTCCAGTCTCTTCATAGACGGAATCTTTTTCAAAAACAAATCCCCTTTTCAGTTTCCCGGCTTCATCCGTGCGCACAAGCATCAAACTGTCGCAGAAAGCAATGTTTCGTTCACTTTCGCCGCGTTCGATCAGCCGCATCAGCACAAGCGTCTCTTTCAAAACCTCCAATTCACGAGGATACCGCATGCGAAGGGTGTCAATCGCATTTTTGGCGGCGCTGAACTGTTTGTTTTCGTACAATATCCGAGCCTGTTGCAGTTGCTCGCGAGCTTCTTCCGTCTTACCGCAAGCCGTCAGCGCCAGGACACAAAAAAGACAAATCCGTATTCCATTTAGTTTCATTTGTTTTTATATAAGTACAGATTATAATTTAGTTTATATTATTATCTCATGTTACGCAAGTTCATAATATTTGATAGCTTCCAATTCCTTCCACGCATATTTTAGGGAGCAAAAATAAATTTTAGATTTCAAGGCAAAATGATTCAACTTATACACGAACTTGACTTTCTCCAATTTGATATATGCCAACAGCGAGGCAAACAAATGATTCGATTGCGTTGTGACGGTTCTTGCAGGCGATTTTGCCAAAGAAGCGTTCTGTTTGAGTGATTTGTAATATTCTTCCACACTCCACCGTTTTTTGTAAAGTGTTTGGAAATCGTTGGCGGAAAGTGTCAAATCGTTGCTTGCCGGGTACATTTCTCCCGTGGAACCGTCTTTGTCTGTAAAGACGGATTTGCATAAAAGAACTTCTGTTTCAAGGTCTTTTATCCAAACTTTGACGGTCTGTCCCGACTGTAGCGGCAATTTGTCCAAACTTCTCCACCCGCCTCTGTTCCTGTCCTGCGTGGAAAACAGGCACAGACGGTTACTTTTCATGTCCATCACAAAATATTTGTTCAGCCTGTCTATGAAAAGTAAATTGTCCGATGAGGAAAACCAACTGTCCGTCAATACATACCGGAATTTAAGATGCTGTTCTTTAACGGCCCGCTGAAGCATCAAACGCATCATCTCATTTTTAGTTACCGGACTTTGGCGCTTTTCCTTTCGGGTTTTAATTTTGCAGAACCGAACCGCCTTTTTTACACATTCATCAAAGGCTACCGGGACCCGCAAGGCTTTCGACGCCGAAGGCAATTGGGCACGGTAAAAGGCTGTCAATAAATTAATCCCTTTCTCATTGCGGGATTTGCCGTGATCCCGGTGCCAACTGATCAGGTCGTTTTCGTCCGTGTACGGTTTACTTACAATCGTGTCATCGAATATCAAACACGCTTCTTCGCTTTCGTATTCCCGAACCAAAGGCTTTACTTCCTGCCATAAATCCCTTGAAGTGTATTCACTCCCCGACAGTGTACGGGTGATTGTGTCGTGGGACACGGCCCCGTCCAGCAAACCGGAAAGCCCCGTCGCTGTTACCTGACCAAAACTGCTCAACAGGTAATTGCTGTATAAATCCATCTCTTTTTTCATCCCGCCAAGTTAGGCTTTTTTTTATTGTGCGTAACATTAGTTGTTATTACCCTTGTCTCCATTATGGGACGAGAGAATACGCCCTTTCTAGCGTCAGCGCAGCGCAAGGCGTTAGAGGCGGGCTTAAAAGAAGGCGGGAGCCACGGTTTTCGAATGCGCTGCCAGAGCATCCCGCTCAAGTCGGAAGGCCGCATCTCCAGGGCGGCCGGAAGCATAACCGGCATGAGCAGCATTAGCGTAAACAGCCGGGTTGGGCGGTATAAAACCGAAGGGTTATCGGGTTTATACACCAGGCCGGGACGGGGTCGCAAAGCTGTTCCTGATACGGAAAAAGACCGGGAGGGTATCCCTGCGGCCATAAAAGCCAATTGGCAGCGTATGCGCACCGCTAAGGCGGAATGGGAATCAAAAAGTGGCGGGAGGGTGAGCGACAGCACCTTCAAGACTTTTTTAAAAAGCTTGGCGGACGATATAAACGGACAAGACGTCGCCCCAAAGGCCAGCCGACTGCCGGGTATTACACCCTTCAGATGGAGAAGCTCAACGAACTTGAGGAAACGAGCGGGGAAGGCAAAACAGACTTGTATTATAATAGAGATGGGACCCGCGTATGCAGCAAAGGTTATGTTCCTTATGGCCGGCAATTTCCCGATGAAGACGTCCGCATCCTTTCTGAAAAAGCTTATAAGCTGAGCCGCTTTGGTTTTATAAACAGAGCAGGCGTATGCCGGTGGAAAACCACCGAAGGCAACACAGATGCGCAATTTGTGCTGGAATATATGGAAGATTTTTCTTTTCAGGCAAGCAGGAAAACGTTTGTTGTGCTCGACAAGGCCCGTGTGCATAAGGCTAAAGCCATTCAGGAACGTATTCCCTGCCGACATAAAAGAGGACGCTGCATTTTCTTTCTTCCTCCCTGTTCTCTTCATCTGAACATTGCCGAAACAGTGTGGAGAAAGTTGAAGAAAGAATGGTTGAATCCCGAAGATTACCTGTATAAGGAGAATCTCTTTTATGCGGTCAATCGCTGTATGGCAGCTTTGGAAAACTGCTTGAGGATTAATTTCTCCCATTTTAATATAAACTAATTTTCAACTTGTACTTATCATTTGATTCTTGATACTCACTTTTCAGAGACAAAATTACAAAAAAACGATACATAGAAACCCCATATTCGGAAAAAGTTTCTACCTTTGGCCACCGAAAGGAAAGCTGCCGGAGTGGTCGAACGGGCCGCACTCGAAATGCGGTGTACGGGTAACTGTACCGGGGGTTCGAATCCCTCGCTTTCCGCCCATAAAATCCGGAATATCAGCAATTCTCCTTATTTGCATAGTGTTTTACCGGCATGGCCCATGTGGACATGCAAAACTTTTCCCGCGCGGACGTATCCTGCATGGAGGGCGTGAAAGTAATCCGGAGTAACCGCGTGAAAACGGATGAATCCTTTGTTGCGTTGCTGCTGCCCGAAGCCGAGCGGATTGCCGAAAAATACGATTACAATCTTCCTAAATCAACGTGAGTTCTACCTAAGCGATCCTCTGTAAAGCGCCCGTATCCACGACATCAAGGTTCAAAGAAGGTTTTTCAGCAGGAAATTACAGGCGATGAGAGCGGAAATCATATTTGTGATGAAGTTCACAAAGCTGCGATGACGCGTGTGCTCCATTTGACAGATGTTTTTGAGTTCGTCATTCACCGTCTCGATTAAAGCCCGTTTACGCGAATAAATTATATCACGGGTAAACATCAGGGAGTTTTTCATGTTCTTTTTCAGTCCGGTTATCAGATGTATTCCGTCCACAAAGAGCATCTCGAAGAGGCTTTGTGAAATGTATCCTCTGTCAGCAAAGAGTTTACCGAACAGTTTATCGTGAAACTTACGACTGTTTTCTGCTGCAGTTCCACGAACCGGCTGTAGCTGACCGTATGAGGAAAATCATTCCTGCAGTGTACCTGAATGTACCCGGTATAAAAGGCTTTCAGGTTCCTGAACTGTTTGAGGTGAAAGAGGATAAGAATGGTGATTATCTCACTGTCGGACAGGATGAATTTGCGGTTCCGGCTTCGTTTGCCACTGTCTTTTTGGAGGACGTGTCCCTGCATTGCCGCGTCGAAATTGAGGCTGAATTCGTCTGCAAGGCAGTAAATTTCCACTATATTTGCATCCATAAGAGACAAGATTTGTCAGTTCGTATTTGTTTGATTTTTAAACTATAACGATACGAATATCTTATCTCTTTGCCTTTTCTTACGTCGAACTCACGTTATAATAGAGCAAAATCCGGACTGGAAGTAATCGCTCGGCATGGAAAGAGGCTACACGGAGGATGTCATCTCCCCGACAGCCTCTTTTCTTTTGCACTTCACAACGATTCTGCTCCTGCTGCGAAGCGCAGAGCAGAGTATATTCCATGAAAATGCTTACATTCGCAAACAGAAAAACAGGAGGAGACGGGAGTCCCGATATACGCTTTGTAAAGCTCCACATTTCTTCCGGGGGATTCCCCGAAGTTTGCGGGGGATTCCCCGAAGTTTGCGGGGGATTCCCCGGAACTTGCGGGGAAACCCCCGAGGTTTGCGGGGAACTCCCCGCGACTTGCGGGGAATCCCCCGGAGTTCGCGGGGAATCCCCCGTGACTTGCGGGGAATCCCCCGAAGTTTGCGGGGAACTCCCCGTGACTTGCGGGGAATCCCCCGGAGCTTTCATGAAACCCGATATTCCATCCGTCAAATCCCCGCTATTCTTCTGCGGAACAGCAGATTGTCTCGAGGATAGACGGACGCTATTAAGCGGATGCCCCCCGCCTGCTGTTTTTTTTGAGCCGGACTTACATTATATAAAATAGACATGAAACAATTGAATTTGATTTTTAAGTACCTGCCGACAGTGATTCTGTTGGCGGGATGCCTTAACCTCCAGCCACAGGAAAAGGCGGAAAACCTGCAATCGCTGGCGCGGCAATTCAACGCGCCGGGCGACGAATACCGTCCGTTTGTCTGGTGGCACTGGATGGGG
>JAISMO010000060.1 GCA_031276675.1 Tannerella sp. | reverse complement strand
CTGACGGTTGCGGGAAGCCAACCCCGCAGTTCACTCTCAATTCTCAAGCGGTATGAGTTTCGTGATGCGGTTCCCTGATATTTTTTTGCAGGAACTTGCGGAGGTCTTCCGGATTTTTGCGGCATCGGAGGGCGTAGTCCTGCAACTGTTCGCCGGTGATGGGGCCAACCATAAAGTAGCGTGCATCGGGATGGGCAAAGTAAAATCCGGCCACACTGGCGGTCGGAAACATCGCCCCGTTTTCGGTCAGGCGGATGCCGATACGTTCGAGATGGAGGAGAGCGTCCAGCGTAAATATCTGCTGCTGGTCCGGCAGTGAGGGGTAGCCGATGGCCGGACGAATGCCCCGGTATTTCCCTTTGAACAGTTCTCCGGGCGAAAGGTTTTCGCCGGCGGCATAGCCCCAGTAGACCCTGCGCACCTGCTCGTGCAGGTATTCGGCGCAGGCTTCCGCCAGCCGGTCGGAAAGGGTTTGGAGCAGGAGGAGATGATAGCTCTCGCCGTCGCGTTCCAGCTGCTTCCTCAGCGATTCCGTGGCGGCGCCGACGGTGACGGCAAAGGCGCCGACGTAATCCGTGCGCCCTTCGGACGCCGGCATCACAAAGTCGGCCAGCGAACGGCAGCAGCCGTCCTCCTGGGGCATTTGCTGCCGGAGTACGGAAAGCGTTTCGGTTCCGATCCGGATATCATCGCCGTGGCTGACGGCAGGGAAAATGCCGTACAGCGCCCGGCAACATGCGTCGCTGCTCTCCGAGAGCCGGTTTAGAAGCGCCCGGGCGTCGTCGTAGAGCGCAGCGGCTTCCTTTGCTTTGTCCCGTTCTTCGTCTCTGAAGCGCGCGAGCCAGGCTTCGCGGCAGCCGGCGCAGTCGTGCAGTTGCGGCAGGTCGTCGTAACGGCCGTTCAGGCGCCAGGCAACAAAAAAGTAAATCCAGTTGATATACGGCAGCAGCGTTTCCGTCCTGACAGGCACCTCCCGGACATCTCCGTGGGCAGGTGCGACGGGAAGGCAGGCGGCCCAGTCCGCGGCCGGCCGGCTGGCACGTGCCCGGGCAAGGGGGAGGAGGGCGCGTGCGGATGTATTTTCCTGCGCTGAGGCCGTGTGGCGCAGCGATTCGTATTCTTCGTTTATTTCGCGGACATAGGCATCGCGCGTGGCCGGGTTCAGCAGTCTGGCGGCGACCAGCGGGTTTTGTGAAGCATCCGTGACATGAATCACCGGATGGTCGTAATGCGGCGCGATTTTAAGCGCCGTATGCAGTTTGGAAGTAGTTGCTCCGCCAATCAGGATCGGGACGCGCTGTCCGGCTTTCCGCATGGTGTCCGTCACATGGATCATTTCCTCGAGCGAAGGTGTGATCAGCCCGGAGAGGCAGAGCAGGTCGGGCTTTTCCCGCAGCACGGCTTCCAGAATCTGCTCGGCCGGAACCATCACCCCCAGGTCGATGACCTCATAGTTGTTACAGGCCAAAACGATGGAAACGATGTTTTTGCCGATGTCGTGCACGTCTCCCTTGACGGTGGCAAAGACGACCTTGCCGGCGCCGGAGGTTCCCGCGGTCGACTTGCCGGCTTCGATGGCCGGCTGAAGGAAGGCAACGGCCTTTTTCATGGTTCGGGCGGTCTTGACGACCTGCGGCAGAAACATCTTGCCGGCGCCGAACAGCTCGCCCACCCGGTTCATCCCGCTCATCAGCGGCCCGTCAATCACCTCGACTGCCCTGCCGCCGCGGGCTTGCAGGGCTTCCGCCAGGTCGGTCTCCAGATAGTCGCCGATGCCCTTGATCAGGGCATGTTTCAGCCGCTCGTCCGGCGGCAGCAGCCGCCAGGCATCCGGCGTGCTTTCCGGCTGTCCGGCCTCCGGCGGCAACTGTTCCTGTGCGCGGGCAATCAACTCCTCCGCCGCTTCCGGACGGCGCGCCAGAATAACGTCTTCCAGCAGCCGACGGAACGAGGGTTCGATGTCTTCATAAAGAATAGCCGCGGAGGGATTGACGATGCCCATGTCCATGCCTTCGCGAATGGCGTGGTAGAGGAAAACGGCGTGCATGGCTTCGCGCACGTAACTGTTTCCCCGGAACGAAAAGGAGAGGTTGCTGACACCGCCGCTGACTTTGGCGCCCGGCAGCCGGCGCTTGATCCATCCCACCGCCCGGATGAAGTCCAGCCCGTAGCCGTTGTGTTCGGTCATGCCGGTGGCAATGGCCAGGACGTTGGGATCAAAGATCAGGTCCTGCGGCGGGAAGCCGGCTTTTTCGGTCAGCAGGCGATAGGCCCGTTCGCAGACGGCGATTTTGCGTTCATACGTATCCGCCTGCCCCGTTTCGTCAAACGCCATCACAACAACCGTCGCACCCAGTTGCCGCACCCGTCTGGCGTGTGCCAGGAACACCTCTTCGCCTTCCTTGAGGCTGATGGAATTGACGATGCTTTTGCCCTGCACGCAATACAGCGCCTGCTCGATGACCTCCCACTTCGAGGAATCGATCATCACCGGCACGCGGGCAATGTCCGGGTCCGAGGCGATCAGGTTCAGGAAGACTGTCATCTCCCCGGCGGCATCCAGCAGGCCGTCGTCCATATTGATGTCAATGATCTGCGCGCCGTCTTCCACCTGCCTGCGGGCGATGCCCAGCGCTTCTTCGTGACGGCCTTCCCTGATGAGTCGCAGAAACTTGCGCGAACCGGCCACGTTGCACCGTTCTCCGATATTGATAAAGTTGTTTTCCGGTTTCACTTCGAGCAGTTCCAGCCCGGAGAGTCGCAGGGTTTCCGTCTGCCGGGCCGGTCGTCGGGGCGGAACACCCTTCACCAGCGCGGGGAACCGGGCGATGTGCGCCGGTGTTGTTCCGCAGCAGCCGCCGACGATGTTGACCAGTCCTTCCTCAA
Source organism: Tannerella sp. (assembly GCA_031276675.1). Lineage (GTDB taxonomy): Bacteria > Bacteroidota > Bacteroidia > Bacteroidales > Tannerellaceae > Tannerella. Next base: position 9,207 of record JAISMO010000060.1, on the reverse strand, counting down.
TGAAACGACGGATATGCGATGCCATGATTTCGGGCGTTTCGTCGTACTGTCCGAAGGCGTTCGGCAGGCCGGCGTTGGGATAGGCGCTGAGATAGCAGGGTGCCATGGCGGAGAGTTCCCTCAGATGCGGCAGCATGTCGGCCGCGCCGAAGGAACAGTTCAGTCCGATGCTGATAAAGGGGATGTGCTGTACGGAGGCCAGAAAAGCCGCCAGCGTCTGTCCGGAAAAGGTGCGTCCGTCCTTGCCGGCCAGCGTCAGCGAGAGCATCACGGGCAATTCGAGCTTCCGGTCGCGCAACACCTGCAGGGCCGCTTCCAGTCCGGCCTTTACATTCAGCGTGTCGAAGGTCGTCTCGAACTGGAGAATATCCACGCCACCCTCCGTCAGAGCCTCTGCCTGTTCGCGATAGGCGCGGTAGAGGTCCGGGTAGGTAATGTCGCGGTAAGCCGGATTGTCGACGTTCTGGCTTATCGAGGCCGTCTTGTTGGTCGGCCCCATCGAGCCGGCCACGAACACCGTCCGTCCGGGATGTTCCCGCATGTAGAGGTCGGCCACCTCGCGTGCCAGCCGTCCGGCCGCCAGATTGATTTCGTACACCTGCGCCTGCATGTCGTAGTCGGCCATCGAAATGGCATTGGCATTAAAGGTATTGGTCGAGAAGATATCGGCTCCGGCATCAAGATACTGCCGGTGAATGGAGCGGATCACATCCGGCCGGGTGATGCACAGCAGGTCATTGTTGCCTTTCTGCCGGCGGGGGCTGTCGGCAAAGCGTTCGCCCCGGTAATCCTGTTCCGTCAGGTTGTATTGTTGAATCATCGTACCCAGTCCTCCGTCGAGGATCAGGATACGTTCGTTCAGTAACTGTTCAAAACTCATACGTATCGTTGTTAGTATTGCAGCCGGTCGGCCTATTTTTTGAAAGCGCGGGCCATCTCCCGCCGGTCGTCCCGCTCGCGCAGGGCTTCGCGCCTGTCATATTCCTTCTTTCCTCGAGCAACGGCGATGACCATTTTGACCAGTCCCCGGTCATTGATGAACAGACGGAGTGGAACAATCGTGAAGCCGCTGTTCCGTGCAGCCGTCTCGATTTTCCGGATTTCCTTGCGGTTCAACAGCAGTTTGCGGTCGCGTCGCACCGGGTGATTGTTGTAGGTGCCGTAAAAATATTCGGCGATATACATGTTCTTCACCCAGATTTCGCTGCGTTCCACCACGCAGTATGTATCCACCAGGCTGGCCTTGCCCAGGCGGATGGACTTGATCTCCGTCCCGGTCAGCACCATCCCGGCCGTAAAGGTCTCGAGCAGTTCATAATCGAATGTGGCCCGCCTGTTTTTGATTTCCATCCGGCTGCCGGCTCTGTTCCTGTCCATCTTTTTCAGCGTTAGAATAATTCAGAGTCTCAGTCCCGGCATCATCAGAAAAAGCAGGCAGTCGATGGCCAGGGGGGTGACAATCAGTACCGCCGAGGTGCAGGCCGAAAACTTCAGCCGTTCCTCTTCCGGCACGTGCATATAGGGAGTGGCGCCTTCCCAAATGATATAGGCCGTATACAGCACGGCCAGGCGCAGGAAGAAAAACTCGGGCAGGAGCGCCTCCATGAGGTTTAGCGCAAACATCAGCGCGGAAGCATATCCCACAAAGCAGTACCATCGCGCCGTTTGTTTGGGCCGGTGAAAGATGCTTTGCCAGAGTTCATTCATCAGGCACACGCTCAGGTAGTAGCCGCCCAAGTTTGAAATCAGCGACTTGAGCGCCGATTTCAGGGCAATTTCAAAGCTGAATTCCTTGCGCGAAAACAGCACGCCCACAAACGCCGCCAGCGCCATCAGGCCCATCAGCGGATAGATATATCGCGACAGAAAAATTTCCTTCGTTTCCTCTCTCCGGCTCAGCTGATTCCACGTCCCGGCCGGTTTGAAAATAAGACCGGCCAGCCGGTTGAAAATTGTATTGAACATCGCTTTTAATTGAATGTGCCCGCAAAAGTATAAAAATAATAAAGAATACGGCGCGTGCGGCGCGAGATTTTTGTGCTTCGGGGGGAATATGCTACTTTTGTCGCCGCATGAAAAGATTTAAAACAGTAAGAATGATGAAAAAAGGATTGATTTGTGTGATGTTGCTGCTCGTATGCAGCGCTTGCAGACAGAAGGAAAAATTGCTGGCCGGAGGCGCCGGCTGGCCGCAGATTGCCATCCTGGACAAAGCCTCGGGCAAAATTGAATGGAGTCATCCGCTGGCCCCGGAAGAAGAGTGTAATGATGTGGAAATGACGCCGCAGGGCGAAATACTGTATGCCTACAAGGGAGGCGCCAGACTGATCACCCGCAGAGGCCGGGTGGTGTGGGACTACCGGGTAAAGGAATCGGAAGCGGTGTATACGGCAACCTGCCTGGAGTCGGGCCGTTACCTGCTGGCCGTCGCCGGGCTGCCGATGCGGCTGGTGGAGTTGGACCGAAAGGGGATGCCCGTGAAGGAAGTAACCTACCGCACTGCCACGCAGGACCTGACCCGTCAGTTCCGCCATGTGCTGAAAACGCAGCAGAACACCTATCTGATTCCCCTGACGGACAAGTACAAGATTGTGGAACTGAATGAAGACGGCAAAGTCCTGCGGAGCGTCTACTCCGAAGGCGAACCGGTAGCCCTGGTGTCGGCGGAGAACGGCAACTGGCTGATTGCGTGCGGCAATTCCCGCTGCATTCTGGAGATTCATCCGGAATACCGGAAGATTGTCAGGCGAATCGAAACCAGGGATTTGAGCTACGGGTCACTGCTGTACGTCGGCGAGATCGTCCGCTACAAAAACGGAAATACGCTCATCGCCAACTGGAACGGAGAAAGCGACGATAAAACGCAGCCTGTCCTGCTGGAAATCGATCCCGATAACAAAGTGGTATGGCGCCTGCCCTACACGCCGGAAGTATCGAACATCTCGACCGTATACCCTTTCTTTGAATAGTGGAGAGTGGAAAGCATTCCTCAGTTGTCGTTTTTGGGAGGAGTTATACTTCGCATGGCCTGACTTTTCCGGTCCGGTCGAAAGGGGCTTTATGTCCGCTTTTCAACGGCAAAGCGGCAAAAGTACAAGTTTCGTTCCTGCGTATGTGTATCTGCCAAACAAGTCATAATCCAAGAAATTCTTCTGTTGTCATTTGAGAATGGAGAATTTGCGAGTATATGAAAAACAATACTGGTAATCAACAACCCAAAAGTAGCATTCCGACCGGGTGTTGATTTGAAAGAAACGTATTAGCAACCGGATTGAGGACGGATAAAAGTTTGAGGTATGAATAAAATGCTATTTATAAACACTTTTCCGGTGGTCGATTTTAATCACTTCAACGGTTAGTATTTCATCTTCAATTGTGTAAATAATACGATAAACGCCCACCCGGATACGATACGTATTTGTAGAACCTGTCAACTTCACGGAGCCGGAGGGACGCGGATTTTCAGACAATTTTTTGATGTGTAATGAAACGGAAACAAGATAAATAGAGTTTACTTTCTCCAAATCCTTTTCGGCGGAATTACGAAATACTACCTTATACATCGTATTTCAATCCCCTCCGCTCAAACTCTTTTCGCATTACTTCATCAAACGGACATGTCGGCTCTCCCTTGTGTGCTTCAACGTACAACAAGTCTAAAAAGTCTTCGATTAATTGATTTTCTCCGTACATATCCAAATCGACACGGAGGTAACGTTTACGTCCGGTTTTGTCCTTCGTGTACTTTATTCCGGCTATTTCTCCCATACTATTATTTTTTAGTTTGTTATTCCGGTGCAAAGTTAGGCGTTTTTTCAAGAAAACAAAAGACAAACAAAAGGAAATATCCGGTATGCTTTTAGCCTGAAATCAATACTTTTGAATCACAAAAATCACCGTTCAGACAGTGTCATATTTTCATCGGGAAGGTTCTGTGGTGGCCGGCGATCCGTAACGGTACTTCATCAGGCTGAAATCATCAAGATAGATTTTATGGAAAGTCGTATCTGGCGTATTCAGCCGGATATAGCCGTATACCCGGTTCACCTGTTTGGCGGGCAAGGTTTTCAGGTACATCTCATGAAGCCCGTTCCTGCCGACTGTGCTTTTCAGGATCAGGGTGGTATCGCCCTGAAACGCTCTGAGATGCGCCTCAACAGGCTCCTTCATGTCTGGCGTCAGCCCCCACACCTGCCATCGGAGGACAAAGACGCTACCGGAGGAATAGGGCGTTTCCGGCCGGAGGTCGAAAATCACCCGACTGGAAGGCGAGTGCGGCGAAAACGCATAATATTTCCGGAAAATCCAGATGTCCAGCGAATCGCCATTTGCGGCGGGTGCGATCTCGGGCCTGATGTCTCCAATGGCATCTATTTGCGCCCTGATGTCTGCCAGCGCCAGGTTATAGATGCGCATGTACCGGTCCAGGTGTTTGCCGTACCAGATCATGGAACTGTCGTATTCGGCTTCCGTGAGTTGATGTTTCCCGAATACGCTCCGGTACAGCGCCCGCCGTTCGGCATGAGTCGGATAGGTTGCCGCATCCATGCTGATCATGGCTTCTGCCAGTTGCATGTCGACCATCACTTCCTGCATTTTTTTTTCGGGAATGATTCCGTCGGGCGTGCGGCTGCAGGCCGGGAGCAGGAGTGCAACGAAGAACAGGCTTCCCCACCTGAAGCACGTATCGAAAGAGGGTTTCGACATGAAAGGCTTATTTCGAGACCGTGTCGGAAAGCCGGCGGCGGTAAAACAGCAGCAGGATGGCTACACCGACGCAAATGGCCGAATCGGCGAGGTTGAAAATCGGGCGGAAGAAGATAAATTCCTCTCCGCCCCACAGGGGAAACCATTCCGGATAGTGTGTCCGTATCAGGGGAAAATAGAGCATGTCTACCACCTTGCCGTGCAGAAAGGAGGCATAGCCGCCGCTTTCGGGCAGGAAGGCGGCAAGCTGTCCGTGACTGTGATCAAAAATCAGGCCGTAGAACAGGCAGTCGATGATGTTGCCCGTTGCGCCGGCAAAAATCAGGGCGGTACAGGCAATGTATCCGAACGGGGCGTTCCGGCGTATCAGCCGGAAGATGTAATATCCGATGGCGATTACGGCTACCACCCGGAAGACGGAGAGTATCCGCTTGTCCAGGAGTTCCATTCCGAAAGCCATGCCGGGATTTTCGGTGAAGTAAATCTGAAACCATGAAAAGAGGTGGATGCTTTCATGCAACTGCATGTGTGTTTTCACCCAGATTTTCAGCGTCTGATCGAGGAGGAGGAGCAGGAGGACAATTGCCGCTGCTCCCCATGCTTTCCTGTGTGTTGCCTGCATGATGTTTCTACTTTTATACCGGATTATTTTGCCTTATTCTGTTTAGCTTCGATGCTCAGCGTGGCATGGGGTACGGCACGCAGCCGCTCCTTGGAAATCAGTTTTCCGGTTTCGCGACAGACGCCGTAGGTCTTGTTTTCAATCCGAATCAGCGCAGCCTGCAAACTCTGGATGAATTTCATCTGACGCTGTGCCAGCCGGCCGGCCTCTTCCTTCGACAGGGTGGCTGCGCCTTCTTCCAGCACCTTGAAGGTGGGCGAGGTATCGGAAACATCGTTCCCGTCCGAATTGGTCAGCCCGCTCCTTAACAGATCATAATCTTTCTTTGCCATATCCAGTTTTTCCAGGATGATTTCCCGAAATTCTTCCAGCTCCGCATCCGAATATTTTGTTTTCTCTGCCATTATTCAATTTTTTATCCTGTTGTTAAACTTCCTGTTTCCGGTTCCGAACAGACTGCGAACCGGGATGTTATATCACTTTTTCTATTTTTACGTATACATTGAACTCATCCATGTCGAAGGCGGTTCCCTCCGGCAATTCATCGGCGGTGGTCTCGATGGAAACCGCCAGCACCTGGTTGGCGATGTATTCGCGGTGTGTTTCCAGCGCCGCATTCATTTCTTCGGGCGCTCGGAGGAGGACGCGGATTTTGTCCGTAATCTCGAAACCGCTGCTCTTGCGCAGGTGCTGAATGCGGTTCACCAGTTCGCGCGCCAGCCCTTCCCGACTCAGTTCGTCGGTCACCGTAATATCCAGCGCAATCGTCAGCGTGCCTTCGTTCGCCACCAGCCAGCCGGGGATATCTTCGGAGATGATCTCCACATCCGGCAGTTCCACCACTGCTTTCTGTCCGTCAATCAGGAACAGAAATTCGCCGTCTTTCTCCAGTTTCGCGATTTCGTGCCGGCTCATGGTCCGGATGGCCGCGGCCAGCGGTTTCATAATCTTTCCGTATCGGGGGCCTAACTTTTTGAAGTCGGGTTTGATTTTTTTCACCAGCACGGCGCTCCTGTCCTCCACAAATTGCAGGGATTTCACGTTAACTTCATTCAATATCAAATGCCTCACAGCCTCGAGAGCTTCCTTTTGATGCGCGTCCGTGGCGGGTATCATGACGGTTTGCAGCGGCTGCCGCACCCTGATACCGACTTTCCGGCGAAGCGCCAGCACCATGGACGAGACGGCCTGCGCCAGTTGCATCCGCTCTTCCAGAGCAGCATCGATGGCCTCCGCCCGACAGACGGGAAAGTCGGCCAGATGCACGGATTCCGCCTGTTCGCGTCCCGAGGTCTGCGTCAAGTCCCGGTAGAGCCGGTCGGCATAGAAGGGCGCAATCGGCGCCATCAACTTGCTGACGGTTTCCAGACAGGCATACAGCGTCTGATAGGCGGAGAGTTTGTCGGTCGTCATGCCGCCGCCCCAGAAGCGACGGCGGTTCAGGCGGACGTACCAGTTACTCAAATGGTCGTTGACGAAATCGGAGATGGCGCGTCCGGCACGGGTCGGTTCATAGCTTTCATAACATTCGTCCGCGTTTCTTATCAGCGAATGAAGCAGGGAGAGGATCCAGCGGTCAATTTCCGGCCGGTCTTCCGGCGCGACTTCCGCCTCCCGGCCGGTAAAGCCGTCCACGTTGGCATAGAGCGCGAAGAAAGCATAGGTGTTATATAATGTGCCGAAGAACTTGCGGCGCACTTCTTCGATCCCTTCGAGATCAAACCTGATATTGTCCCACGGCGATGCGTTGGTGATCATGTACCAGCGCAGGGCATCCGATCCGTACCGTTCGATGGTCGCGAACGGGTCGACGGCGTTGCCCAGGCGTTTGGACATCTTGTTGCCGTTTTTGTCCAGCACCAGTCCGTTGGACACGACCGTCCTGAACGAGACGCTGTCGAAGGCCATGACGGCAATGGCGTGCAGGGTGAAGAACCAGCCGCGCGTCTGGTCGACGCCTTCGGCGATAAAGTCGGCCGGGAACTCCGTCTCCAGACTTTTTTCGCCGAACGGATAATGTATCTGTGCATACGGCATGGCGCCCGAATCAAACCAGACGTCAATCAGGTCCGTTTCGCGCTTCATGGGCCGGCCGGCGGCGGGGGAAACAAGTACAATTTCGTCTACCCAGGGACGGTGCAGGTCTATCTTTTGACGGTTCTCGGCGGAAGGGTCGCCCGGCCGGAATCCGTTCTCCTTCCAGGGATTGCTTTCCATGAATCCGGCGGCTACGGCCTTTTCGATTTCGCCGTATAATTCATCCATGGAACCGATGCATATTTCTTCCGTTCCGTCTTCCGTCCGCCAGACGGGCAACGGCGTACCCCAATAACGGCTGCGGCTCAGGTTCCAGTCCTGCAGATTTTCCAGCCATTTGCCGAAACGGCCGGCGCCGGTGCTTTGCGGTTTCCAGCGGATGGTTTCGTTCAGTTCCATCATCCGTTCGCGACAGGCCGTTGTCCGGATAAACCAGCTGTCCAGCGGATAGTACAATACCGGCTTGTCCGTCCGCCAGCAGTGCGGATAGCTGTGCGTATACTTTTCTATTTTGAAGGCCAGCCCCTGCTGCTTCAGCATGACGCAGAGGTCTACGTCCAGCGTGGCGTCTCCGTCCGCAGCGGATGCGGGGTCGTATTCGTTCTTGACGAAACGGCCGGCATAGGGTGTGTAGCGTTCCACGTCGACATTCGCGGCAACCCAGGCTTCATCCAGGTCTTCCAGCCGGAAAAAGCGCCCCTTCAGGTCGACGGCCGGACGGAGATGGCCCTGCCTGTCGAGCAGTTGTAGCGGCGGAATGCCGGCGTTTTTGGCGGCGCGAGCGTCATCGGCGCCGAACGTCGGCGCGATGTGCACAATGCCCGTGCCGTCGTCCGTCGTCACAAAGTCGCCGGCAATGATGCGGAAAGCGCCTTCGCCGGGATTGAACCAGGGAATCAGCTGTTCGTATTCCATGCCGACCAGTTCGGCGCCGGTATATTCCGTATCGGCGATTCGGTACGGAAGCCGTTTGTCGCCCGGTTTGTAATCCTCCGGCGCCGGTTCGCCGTCTTTCGGGTTGAAGTAAGCGTCCATGCGGTCTTTGGCCAGGACGAGCGTTACGGGCTTGCCCGTATAGGGATTACAGGTTCTGACGGCTGCATAGCGGATTTTCGGCCCGACGCAGAGCGCCGTGTTGGACGGGAGTGTCCAGGGGGTGGTTGTCCAGGCGATAAAATAAGCGTCGCCCCATGCAGCCATTTCCGGTTTCGGATGCTTGATTTTGAACATGGCCGACACGGTTGTATCCTTTACGTTGCGATAACAGCCCGGCTGGTTCAGTTCGTGCGTACTCAGCCCCGTCCCGGCCGCCGGGGAATAGGGCTGTATGGTGTATCCCTTGTAGAGTAATCCTTTTTGATACAGTTTTTTCAGCAGATACCAGAGGGTTTCGATGTAGCGGCTTTCGCAGGTGACGTAGGGGTGTTGCATGTCGACCCAGTAGCCCATTAGCTGCGTCAGTTCCTCCCATTCGCGGGTATACTTCATCACGTCTTTCCGGCAGGCAGCGTTGTAGTCGGCCACCGAAACGGTCTTTCCGATGTCTTCTTTCGTAATGCCGAGGGCTTTTTCCACACCCAGTTCCACGGGCAGGCCGTGTGTGTCCCAGCCGGCTTTGCGCCGGACCTGAAACCCCTTCATGGTTCTGTAGCGGCAGAACAGGTCCTTGATCGTGCGTGCCATCACGTGATGAATCCCCGGCATTCCGTTGGCCGACGGGGGGCCTTCGTAGAATACAAACGACGGGCCACCTTCACGGATGGCTACGCTTTTCCGGAAGAGATCGCCTTCCTGCCATTCTTTCAACACGTCCTTGTTTATCTCAGACAGGTCAAATGTGT
>JAISMO010000049.1 GCA_031276675.1 Tannerella sp. | reverse complement strand
GAGTTGCGGCCTGTCTGGGAGAAAAGAGGACTTTTCCTCTTCTTTCTGCCGCCGTATTCCCCACAGCTGAACATCGCGGAAACTCTCTGGAGAATATTGAAAGGAAAATGGATCAGACCGCAGGACTGCGTGAGTACTGACACGCTTTTCTACACCACCAACAGCGCGCTGGCGGAGATTGGAAAAGAATTGCGCATTAACTACTCTCATATTGCCGCTTAATTTTTATTACTTACTTATCGAAAAGGAAACATTACTTTTGCCTTGTAATCATAAAACAGAATAAAAGCAGAATGAAAAGTTACCGGAAAGAATTATGGTTTGAGGTCCGTTCGCGGCGCGAGTTTATCAATATCACGCCGGAAGTCAGAGCGTGTCTGGCCGAAAGCGGCATCAGGGAGGGACTGGTACTGGTCAATGCCATGCACATCACGGCAAGTGTGTTCATCAACGACGACGAAAGCGGTTTGCACCACGACATCGACGTGTGGCTCGAGAAGCTGGCGCCGGAAAAACCGTATGACCAATACCGTCACAACACGTATGAAGACAATGCCGACGCCCACCTGAAACGCTCGGTCATGGGACGTGAAGTGGTGGTCGCCGTCACCGGCGGTCGGCTGGACTTCGGTCCGTGGGAACAGATTTTCTACGGCGAATTTGACGGCAAACGCCGGAAAAGAGTACTGGTCAAAATCATCGGAGAATGACGCTCCGGATGGCCCGTGAGACTTCTTTTCAGAGAAGTTTGCTGACGGGCCGCAAACATGCCGTTCCTTTTTAACATTATCTACCCTTCTGGAAATAAACGGATAATGGAAATATTCAAAAAATAAGGTTCCTTTCGTTGGCGCTTTCAAAAATAAAATTATAAATTTGAGCCGTCGACTTAAACGTTTAAGCCGTCGACAGAATACCGGAAAATGGGGCAGATTACATTGAAAACAATTGCAGAACGGTTAAATATCTCTATAGCCACTGTATCATGGGTGCTTGCAGGAAAGGGAAAAGATCGCAAGATCAGTCCGGCCACGCAGGAACGGATTTTATTATGTGCCTCCTCCATGAACTACCAGCCCAACATGCTGGCGCGCGCCTTGACCCGGGGTGTTTCCAGCACGGCAGGACTGATTCTGCCTTCCATATCCGACTCCTTCTATTCTGCTGTTGCGAAAGCAGTCGAGCTGGCACTGGACAGAATCGACTATTCCCTGATGATATGCAGTTCCGAATCCGAAACCTTGCGTGAAAAACGAATGATCGGCATGTTAAAATCCTATCAGGTGGGCGGAATCATCATTGCTCCGACGGAAATTTCGAAAATCGAACTCCGGCAGTTGATCAATGAATCCTGTCCGCTGGTCCTGTTTGACCGCTTCTTTCCCGACTTGCCGGCCAGTTATGTGCTGATAGATAACGAAGAAAGCACGTTCAAACTGGTTGACTACCTGATTCGGAAAGGCGCGCGCAGGATAGCTTGTCTCACAACCAATCCGCATCTGCATCACATGGACTTGCGGCGCAAAGGGTATGAAAAGGCCCTGAAAAAGCACCGGATTGAGATCAATCCCGCATTGATCGGCGAGGTTGCCTTCCACGGCTACGAAAAGGGCGTCCCTGCCACGCTGGACCGAATCTTCCACCAGGTGCCCGATGTCGACGGTTTCTTTTTTACATCGCATATCCTTGCGATTGAAACCTTTCAGTATTTCAGAATACATCATCCGGACTACAACCGGAAATTCCGACTGGGGTGTATCCATGAAGAGCCTTTGTTCCAGAACATAGCTCCGCACATCAGCGTGGCAATGATGCCCGTGGCAAAAATAGGCAAACGGATTGTGGATATGCTGGCCGAACAGATGAAGGCAAAGTATTCGCCCGCCGGGACACCTTTGGCGGCAAAGGAAAGTATGAATCAATCAGTGCTTCCATGCAAGATTATAATAAGAGACTGACCTGTTTTTCTGCCTCCCTGCTTAAGCGTCGAAGCTTTTTGCTGCCGCTCAACTTTTGCGGTCAAACGGAGAAAACAAATGAAAAAGAATGTGCCATTAACAGATAACAATTTAAAATGAAGACATTACTCGAATTGACCTATACCAATAACTATACACGTCTGGTGAAATATGCCTGTTCCTATGTCGGAAACGAAGTAGAGGCGGAAGACATTGTCCAGGACACCTTCATGCATATCTGGTCCAAACTCAGCGCCGACCGTCTGGAAGAGGTTGAAGTGGAGAATATTCGTTACGTAACCGTAGTGTTGAAAAACAAGTGTATTGATTTTCTCCGGCTGAAAAAACGCACCGGCAACGTGTATTATTCCGGAAGCGACGAACTGGACCTGTTATACGACAAGAGAATCCATGAGGATACTGTCTCCAAAGACATTGATCTGGAACGACTGATCCATCAGGCAATAAACAATTTGCCTCCCAAATGCCGTCAGATTTTCATCGAGAAAAAACTTAACGGAGAAAAACAGAAGAACATTGCCCTGAAATATAACATTTCAATAAAAACGATTGAAAAGCAGATGAATATTGCGTACAAAAAGCTTCGAAACGAACTGAACTGCTATTTATAAACCTGCATCAGGCATACCTCCTGACGCGGACATCTTCCCGACTGCAACAATGCATCACCCCGCAAATTTGTCCCGAAAATTTTGCTCAATGAAAAGTTCGACGGAAAAGAATTTCGCTATATTTGCAACCTCATAGTTTTAAATCCAGATAAAATGAAAAAATTAACAACATTCGCAAGCGCCTGTCTGCTGTCATTCGGCGCCTGTCAAACGGAGGTTGCGCCTCCCCAAGCCTTCGGACCGATACCAAGCGACATCCAGATGGACTGGCACGAACGGGAACAGTATGCTTTCATTCACTTTACCACCAACACCTTCACCGACAAGGAATGGGGTTACGGCGATGAAAGTCCTTCCATCTTCAATCCCACAGCCTTCGACGCCGAACAGTGGGTGACCGTAATCAAAGAGGCCGGCCTGAAAGGATTGATCCTCACCTGCAAGCATCATGACGGCTTCTGCCTGTGGCCCAGCGCCCATACCGAACATTCCGTCAAGAACAGCCCCTTCCGCAACGGGAAAGGCGACGTCGTGAAGGAAGTTTCCGACGCCTGCCGAAAACACGGACTCTTCTTCGGCGTCTACCTCTCGCCCTGGGACCGGAACTTCGCACAATATGCCGCTCCGGAATACATCACCTATTACCGGAATCAACTTGCGGAGTTGCTCTGTAACTACGGCGAGGTGGTCGAAGTCTGGTTCGACGGCGCCAACGGCGGCGACGGCTACTACGGCGGCGCACGTGAACGGCGAAATATCGACAGCCGCACCTATTACGACTGGCCGAATACCCGCGCACTGGTACGTCGGCTGGCGCCCCGCGCGGTCATGTTCAGCGATGCCGGCCCGGACATCCGCTGGTGCGGCAACGAGAGCGGCTTTGTCGGCGAAACCAACTGGTGTACCCTCTCCGCCGACACGCTCCATCCCGGTAAACCGAACATCAACGCCCTGTTGAACACCGGCTCGGAAGACGGCACATCCTGGTTGCCCGCCGAAGTCGACGTCTCCATCCGTCCCGGGTGGTTCTATCATGAAACGGAAGACGACCGGGTTCGCACACCTGAAAACCTCTTTAAAATCTATCTCGAATCCGTCGGACGCGGCGCCAATCTTCTGCTCAACCTGCCCCCCGACCGCCGCGGACTGATCCACGAAAACGACGTCAAGGCCCTGCAGGGATGGAAAAAAATGCGCGACGAGGCCTTTTCATGCAATCTGGCAGCCGGGGCCAAAGCTACGGCAGACACCTGGCGCGGCCGGTCGGGAACGTATGCGGCAGCCCGCGTGACCGACGGCGACCCGGAAACTTACTGGGCGACGGATGACGGAGTGACTGCGGGCTGCGTGGAAATTGACCTGCAAAGCCCCCGAACGCTCAGCTACGTCTGCCTCCGGGAATACATCCGGCTGGGCCAGCGGGTGAAGCAGTTTGAGGTGGAGGTATGGAAAGACAGCGCCTGGGAGCGCGTCGCCACGGGTACGACCATCGGCCCCAGGCGGATTCTCCCGCTCGGCGGCCTCTCCGCAGCCAAACTGCGCCTTCGCATCACGGATGCCAAAGCCTGCCCGCTGATTTCAACCGTGGAAATTTATTGATGCGTCATGTTAAAAGGAATCCATCCAATCCTGTCGCCCGAACTGTTGAAGATTTTGGCGGAAATGGGACACGGCGATGAAATCGTCTTCGGAGACAGCAATTTCCCTGCCGCCTCACATGCCCAACGTCTGGTTCGCGCCGACGGACACCGTATCACTTCGCTCCTGGAGGCGCTGCTGCCGCTTTTTCCGCTCGACTATGCCGTGGACTTCACGGCGGTACTGATGCAGTATCGCGGCGACCGGGAACCGACCGTATGGAACCGCTACCGGGAAATCCTGGGCGCCTGGCCCGACGGCGACAAAACGTGGCTGACGATTCAAAAATCCGCCTTTTACGAACGCGCCGGAAAGGCTTATTGCGTGGTGGCCACAGGCGAATCCGAAGGCTTTGCCAATCTCATCCTCCGCAAAGGCGTGGTCAGGTAAACGGACGCCGACGGCCGTGAATCTTAAAAACAGGCATCCGTGACCGCCGTCCGGAAGCCTGTTTTTTTGAACCCGAAAAGACAGAAATATACATGTTACATTATATAAAGAAAGAAAGGATCGTATGAAAGCGCTTGTTTTGGAAGCATACAACAAATTGACCTTGATGGAGGTCGAAGACCCGCAGCCGGCCTGGGACGAAGTACTGATCAGGGTGAAAGCCTGCGGCATCTGCGGAAGCGATGTGCACGGCATGGACGGCTCTACCGGACGCCGGCAGCCGCCCGTCATCATGGGACACGAAGCCTCCGGCGTCATCGTTCGGACGGGCGAAGGCGTCACTGCGTGGAAAACCGGCGACCGCGTCACGTTTGATTCCACCGTCTACCCGTTGAACGACTGGTATACGCTGAAAGGACATTACAACCTGAGCGAAGGCCGCGAGGTGATCGGCGTATCGCCGAAAGAATACAAACGCCACGGCGCCTTTGCCGAATACCTGACCGTGCCTCAGCACATCCTCTACCGCATCCCCGACCCGGTCAGTTTTGAGCAGGCCGCCATGGTGGAACCCGCCGCTGTGGCTGCACATGCGGTGCGGCTTTCCGGCATTCGTGCCGGCGAAAGCGCCGTGGTACTGGGCAGCGGCATGATCGGCACGTTCATTGTCGGCATGCTCAAGGCTTCCGGAGCGATGCCCGTGATTGCCGTCGACGTGGACGACGAAAAGCTCCGGATGGCCGTCAAGTACGGCGCAGACCTGACCGTTCATTCCGGACGCCAGCCGGTGGCCGAAACGGTACGCGCCCATACCGGAGGCCGCGGCGCCGATACCGGTTTCGAAGCGGTCGGCACTGCCGCCACCGTCAACACCCTGATCGACTCCGTACGCAAGGGCGCCACAGCCGTGCTGGTAGGGAATGTGACCCCCGTCATCGAATTTCCCCTGCAAAAGGTGGTGACTTCCGAAATCAGGATTCAGGGCAGTTGCGCCATCAATGGCGAATACGAACCGGTGCTCGACATGATTGCCCGCGGTGCGCTGGACGTGGACGGGATGATTTCCGCCGTCGCTCCCCTGAAAGATGGTGCGGAATGGTTTCGCAAACTCTATCACGGGGAAGGTCATTTGAATAAAGTCATACTTGTCCCCTGATCAGCCATGAAACTGTTTCGAACAGCCATCATCGGGTGCGGCAAAGTGGCGCATCTTCACGCCCGGGCCATTGACAGCCTGCCCAATGCCACCCTGTCGGCCGTGTGGAGCCGCACGCCGGAGTCGGCCCGGAAACTGGCCGAAACCTGCGGCGCAGAGGTCTTCAGCGACATTGATACCATGATCCGCAGGAAGGGCATTGACCTGGTCATCATCTGCAATCCGCATCCTTTCCACCGGGAAGTCACGATACAGGCGGCGCAGGCCGGTGCAAACGTGCTGGTGGAAAAGCCGCTTGCGGCCACGCTGGAGGACTGCGACGCCATGATCGACGCCTGCCGTGCGGCCGGAGTGAAACTGGGCACCGTCAGCCAGCGACGTTTTTATGCCCCGGTACAGCGCATCCGCAGGGCCATCGACGCCGGGAAAATCGGCGTGCCGGCGCTGGGAACCGTCAACATGCTGGGCTGGCGCGACAGAGCCTACTATGACGCCGACCCCTGGCGCGGCACCTGGAACCTGGAAGGCGGAGGCGTACTGGTCAATCAGGCGCCTCATCAACTGGACATTCTGCTCTGGTTCATGGGCGAAGCAGACGAAGTGTACGGCCTCCGGCGCAACCTGAACCACCCTTATATCGAAGTGGAAGATACCGCCCTGGCCATCCTCAAGTTCCGCAACGGCGGCATCGGCAGCATCATCGTCAGCAATTCGCAGAAGCCCGGCATCTACGGCAAGGTACAGGTGCACGGTTCCAACGGCGCCTCCGTGGGCGTGCAGACCGACGGCGGCGCGATGTTCATTGCCGGCATGTCGCCGGTGCTTGAACCGCCGGTGAACGACCTGTGGACCGTGCCCGGCGAAGAATCGCTGCCGGACGGCTGGGCGAAGGAGGACAGCGAGCTGTTTAGCCGGATTGATCCGACCGTGTATTACATGGAACGTCAGATCGAAGACTTCCTGCGGGCGCTGGACCGGGGCTGCGACCCGCTGGTCACAGGCCTGGACGGACGGCGCACGGTGGAACTTTTCACCGCCATCTATCGCTCCACGCGCGACCATGCGCCGGTGAAGCTTCCGCTGAAACCCGAATACGGCAACGACATGGACGGACGGCTCGGACGGGAGGAGCATGAACCTGTATCCGGCGCGGAAAGGCCGGAGGCGCAGAATGGTTGAACCGCAGAAGTAATGACATGATCCGAAATCTTGTTTTCGATATGGGCGGGGTGCTGGTGGATGTTCACCGCGAGGAAGCCGTCCGGCAGTTTAAGGCCATAGGCGTGAAGGACGCCGACCGGCTGATTGACTCCTGTCATCACAGCGGCATCTTTCTGGACATCGAAAGTGGCGCCATCGACGCGGAAACGTTCTGCCGGCGGCTGAGCGAACAGGTGGGGAAAGACCTTCCGCGCGAAGCCATCGAACGCGCCTGGAAAAGCATTATTTCCAGGCCGGAAGCCTGCAAGCTGGACTGTCTGTGCGAACTGCGCAGGCGCTACCGGCTGTTCCTCCTGAGCAACAACAACCCTATCCTGATGGACTGGGCGCGGACGCCGGACTTCTCGCCCGACGGCCATCCGATTACCTTCTACTTCGACCGGCTATATATCTCCTATGAAATGAAATGCGTCAAGCCGGGGCGCGCCATTTTCGAAGCGATGATTCGCGACAGCGGCATCCTGCCCGCCGAATCGCTGTATGTCGACGACAGCCTGCACAACCTGCAAACGGCACAGACATTCGGTTTTCGGACCTGTCTGGTCCGGAACGGCGAAGACTGGCGCAACCGGATCAACACCCTCCTTCAGAGTGGTTAGCGGTTAGTGATTAGCGGTTAGTGGCGCGAAGCGGCGCCTGTCTGTCTGCATCGCTCCGTGTCGCCGGCCGCTAATCACGGGTACATCTCCATAAAAACACTCTGATTCATGCTCCCCTCCATGGACGAAACCGCAAAAAAAATCTGTTTTCATACTTCAAACTATAGTTAGAACCGCAAAGACAACTGTTTTTATGCTTCAAACTAAAGTTAGAACCGTAAAAGCAACTGTTTTTATGCTTCAAACTAAAGTTAGAATCGCAAAGACAACTGTTTTTATGCTTCAAACTTTAGTTAGAACCGTAAAAGCAACTGTTTTTATGCTTCAAACTAAAGTTAGAACCGCAAAGACAACTGTTTTTATGCTTCAAACTAAAGTTAGAACCGCAAAAGCAACTGTTTTTATGCTTCAAACTAAAGTTAGAACCGCAAAAGCAATTGTTTTTATGCTTCAAACTAAAGTTAGAACCGTAAAAACACTCGGAAACACGATTCTTCCGCAAGTATGAAGCATAAAAATAAGAATATACCCGTTTCCGCCTCTCCGGAGCGTGAAGAAGCGGGAGTGAATCGTCAGGCGAAGCAACGGAAAGGCGTCCAAAACAAAAAACGGGACTGCGACCGCCTGAAAGGCATCCGCCAGCACTAACCGCTAACCACTAATCACTAACCACTAACCACTAACCACTAATCACGAACCATTGTCGCAGATTTTATGTACTTTTGTCGCATTGCAGCAGGCCGGTCTGTCGCCCGTCTCCGCAGAGACGGGAGGAAAGTCCGGGCAACACAGAGCGCCATCCTTCCTAACGGGAAGCTGTTTGCGAGGACAGAGTAGCGTAACAGAAAAGAACCGCCCTGTGAAAACAGGGTAAGGGTGAAAAGGTGAGGTAAGAGCTTACCGCTCCCGTCGGAATACGGGAGGACCGTACGCCTGATGGGTTGTAAGGTCATGTATACCGGCGCAGCAGGACGGCTCGTCCGATGCCGGGGGGTAGACCGCAGGAGCGCGTCGGCAACGGCGCGCGAAGATCAATGACAGACACTGCCGCGGCTGCGGCAGTACAGAACCCGGCTTACAGGCCGGCTGCATTTTTTTTTTGGACTCAAAGCATCTCATCCGCATGGAGAAAAAAAAGAAACATATCGGGGAGCAGGCACGCCTTTTGCTGAGCGGACTCCTTCGCTTTGTCACGGACGATATCTGGCGAATCACGGAAAACGAACTGAGCGGGTTGAAACGCTGCTGTATCTATCTGGTCAAGACGCTGCTGCTGGCGGTTCGCGGATTTCGGCAGGAGCACCTGCAGACACGCGCCTCGGCGCTGACCTGCAGCACGCTGCTGGCCATCGTGCCGCTGCTGGCCGTGCTCGTCGGCATTGCCGGGGGATTCGGTTTCGGCGAGACGGTTCGCAACAGCCTGTATGCCTGTTTCCCCGGACAGCAGCCGGAAATAGAGGCGGCAACGGGTTTTGCCGAAAACTATCTGCGCATGGCCCGGGGGGGGCTTTTTATCGGCGCCGGACTGGCGCTCCTGCTCTATACGGTCGTCAGCCTGATTTCATCGATCGAAGACACGTTCAATACCATCTGGCAAATCCGCAAATCACGCCCCTGGCGCCGCAAAATTACGGACTACCTGGCCCTGTTCATCATCCTGCCGGCGCTGATGACGCTTTCAGGGGGCGTTTCGATCTTCCTGTCCTCCCTGAGGGCCACCTTTCTCAGCCGGTATGTATTCCTTACCCCGGTGGCCGATCTCCTGCTGAACCTTCTGCCCTATCTGATAGCCACACTGGCATTTACCGTACTGTTTATCCTTCTGCCCAATACGAAAGTCCGCTTCCTCAACGCCCTGGCGGCAGGCTTCGTCACCGGCTGCGCGTTTCAGCTTTTCCAGTTCCTCTACATCAGCGGACAAATCTGGGTGAGCAAATACAACGCGGTATACGGCAGTTTCGCGGCCCTGCCCCTGCTGCTGCTCTGGCTGCAACTCTCGTGGCTGATTTGCCTGTTCGGTGCGGAAATCGTGTATGCCTCGCAAAACGTGAAGAAATTCAGCTTCGAGCGCGACAGCAGGAACATCAGCCGCCGCTATCACGATTTCCTCCTCCTGCTGACCGCTTCGCTGATCGTGAAGCGTTTCCGGGACGGCGGCAAGCCGTATACGGCCGATGAACTTTCGGAGACGTACCGGATTCCCATCCGCCTCGCCACCCACATGCTCTACCTGCTGACCGAACTGAGCATCGTAGTGGAAGTCAATTGCGAAGGCGACGAACGCATGGCCGGTTACCAGCCCGCGCTGGACATACATCAAATCAGCGTGGGATACCTGCTCCGCAGGGTCGACGAATACGGATCGGAGAATTTCAGGATCGACACCGAAACGGCCTTCCGCAACGAATGGAAGGCGTTGCTGAAAACGCGCGAAGCCATGCTGGCTTCCGGCAGGGATGTGTTGCTGAAAGACCTGTAAACCGTGTGAGTTCGACCCGGGCGATCTTCTCCGCAATGTCACGTATGACGATCTCAGAGACGGGGCGGAACTGACGTTCGAAATGAGTGCGGCGCCGAATAGAAAACGGCTTTTCGTCTTCGCCGAAAAGCCGTTTTCTATTTCAAGGTCAGTATTCTGCTTCCCTGCCTGCCACAAGCCCCCATCCGGGATTCTGGTAAAGGGGCGATTTGGACAGGTCTCCGTCGGGGGTTGAATCCACGAATCGCTGAATACCTATCGGATACAGATACCATGCCATTTTCCAGCGGAAGCCGTTATACAGCGTGTTTGACGCATAGATCCGATAGGGGCGAAGGTATTTGCCGTCGGCAGGGTCGGACACGGTAGCGTCGACCGTACCGTAGCGCAGTTCGGCATATTGAGCCGGGTCTTCCGCGCGAACCTGTCCGTACAGGTCTTTCATCGGTCCCCATATCTTAAACCCTTCAATATGACAGGGCGTGTTTATCAGATTGTCCAGGGAACGCCAGCGGCGAATGTCGTACTTGCGCAGGTCTTCCCCCCACATTTCGCTGTTGCGTTCGCGGCGGATGTTGAACAGCGTGGCGTCCACCATCCGGTCACCCGACCAGACCGCCCAGTTGCCGGTTGCGGCTTCCTTTTGCATGTCCGTAGCGGCGATGGTTCTGTTGAAATCGGGGTCAACGCCTGCGCGTGTGCGCAATGCGCGCCAGTATTCCTGCGCTTTACCGTCGAGCGATCCGTTCTTTTCGTAACAGGCCTCGATATAGTTCAGCATGGCTTCGGCCGAGCGGAAAGCAGGGCTTGGCAGCCAGGAGCGGTGCGAGCGGGGTGAATACTGGTTGCCGTGTTGCGTGGCGCCCTTGCGCGAAGCGTAGCCGGTGATATATTTGGACCAGTCTCCCAGGGTTATGTGCGGGAATACCGGCTCGTCCAGGTATCCGGCTGCGACAATGGACCTGTCCCACAGGATATTTACCTGACCGGGCAGCTTGAGCCAGAGGCGCAGGCGGTCGTCACGGTCTTTTGCTACCTCTTCGAGGT
The DNA here is from genome assembly GCA_031276675.1 of Tannerella sp. Taxonomy (GTDB): domain Bacteria; phylum Bacteroidota; class Bacteroidia; order Bacteroidales; family Tannerellaceae; genus Tannerella. The sequence goes on along the minus strand of JAISMO010000049.1, from coordinate 4,981 downwards.
AGTCGTCTCCCGCATAGCCCGACCCGTCGGCGTATATCGGCAACCCGTTCTTCATCACGAAACTTTCGACCAGTGCGCGGGTCATACCGCAGGCGTCGTTGCCCGAGGAAGCCGAAGCAGCGCCGTTGTGATAGAGTTCGAGCGGCTGGCTGAACTCCCTCCACAGCAATACCTCACTGTAGCCGGAGTAGTCGGTTTCGTTGCACAGCATGTTGAAATACCGGTTGGCGGGGTCGGAAGTCGATTGCGGCAACAGGCCGCTGTTTTCCACCAGCGGGTTGGCGTCGGCAACGGCCTGTGCCGCCGTCATGGCCTGTTCAAGGAACCAGTCTGTCTCGGCCTCGATGCTGCCTGCCGGGAACTGATAGTTGGAGTGTACGGCAGCGCCGGGCCAGTCGGGACCGCCGGGTACAAACGCCGTTCCCTTGAAATATTTCAGCCAGGTAGCTTCAAACAGCGCTACGCGCGATTTCATGATCTGTGCGACATATTTCGAGGGGCGCTGCTTGCGACCGTCGGGCGAAACGGCCTTCATCAGCATGGCCGCCGAATCGAGATCGGAAAGGATAAACCGTGCCACCTCATTGCGCGGCTGACGCCTGCTGGCTTCCACCAGCGGCTCGAAGCGGTCGGGAAGCACGTTGCGTACGATCGGCATGTCGCCGTAACACGCATACGACAAAAACATCCTCCACGCCCGCAGCAAATAAGCCTCGCCGATATAATGCCTTATGTTTTCCCGATTGCCTTCCAGGGCGCCTGCGTTCATTCGCGGCACGGCCGTTTCGAGGAAATAGTTGATCCTGTAGAGCATTTCAAAGCATTTATTCAGCTTGTCGCCGTTTCCGACGATTCGTTTCGGACTGTAATAAAAATTATCGGTGCCTTGAAAATTGGCCTGATTGTCGGTCCACATATCCGACACGTAGAAGTAGTAAGTCTGACCGCCGGGACACAGCGGGTCGTCATAGTACCTGTCGTCGTTGAAATAACTCTGGCTGGGCAGCAGTCCCAGGAAGTTGACGGGGAAAGCCGCCAGCTGACTTTCTTCCGTGTAGAACACTTCAGGTGTAATGGCCGTAAGCGGCTTGCGGTCGAGAAAATCGTCCGCGCACGAAGCGAAAATGCCTGCCGCAAAAGTTAAAAGTACAGTCTTGAAAAAATGGATTCTGTTCATAATGGTATTGTTTTAAAAATGAATACTGCAACCTGCCGAAATAACTTTCATCATCGGATAGCCGAATCCCTGAGCGTTACTGTTCTGATTTCTCTTTCCCTCGCTGTCGGGTTGACGATAGTCGACCATTTCGGGGTCAAACTCTCCAAACAGCCCTGTGAATGTGAGCAGGTTTTCGCCCGACAGATAGAAGCGGAGAGTCTGAACGGCAAACTTCTGTGTCAGCGACGACGGAAGCGTATACCCTATTTGCAGGTTTTTCAGCCTGAGATAGGAAGCGTCCTGAATGAAACGGTCTATCATCTTGCGCCTTGAGCCGGCGTCCGATTCCGCAAAGTTGTTATAACGGTCAAAATACGGGCGCCCGAAATAGGCATCCGTATTCATTCCGAGCGGACTGTCCGGATCGTCACGGAAATAGTCAAGGTGTGACCTGTAAACAACGATGTAGTTGGAACTTTGGTACATGATGGAGAACATGTTGTAGCCTTCGAGGTAAACCTGGCGTTTGAGTATTCCCTGAAAGAATGCGCGGAGGTCAAAGCCTCCATAGTCGGCGAAGAGGTTGAGGCCGAAACTGTAGCGCGGCGTTGTGTTGCCCACCTTGACGAGGTCGCCCGGATCGGTTTTGGTGCGCATACCGTCGTTGATGATACCGTCGCCGTTGACGTCCACAAACATCAGGTCGCCTGCCTGCCAGCTGTTGCCGAGCTGATTTTGTCCGCCGTTGGGCAGCGTAGCCAGATGCGCGTCCATCTCGGCCTGCGTTTTGGCGATACCCATGGTTCTGTAGCCATACATGTCACCTGCGATCCAGCCGTCGCTGTAATTGCTGCCGGTTCCGTCGTCAAGGTATCCCTGCGGATTGCCCGGATATTTGGTGATTTGAGATACGACGTCCGAGAGTTTGAGTTCAACGCCGTAGCCCGGACCGTTCCTGAGACGGTCGTTCCACGTGACGGCGAGGTCGAAACCGTACGATTTCATGTCGGTATTGTTCATATTCGGTATGCTTGTGCCGAGAATTTGCGGCAATGACGTACCCGGTCCGACCATGTTAAGCGTGTAACGGGTGAAATACTCCAGCGAGCCGGTCAGCCGGTTGTTGAACGTCCCAAAATCGAGGCCCAGGTTGACGGTGCGTACCCGTTCCCACGTGAGGCTCGAAGATATAAGTCCCGGCACATCGGCCGTGTTGGGCCTTGCGCCGTTAATCAGCCAGCTGCCGTTACTCGTGCCTGTTGTGAGCGTCACATAGGTGGGATACAGGTTGTCCGTGTTCTGGTTGGCCAGGTCGCCGTAGGAAGCGCGCAGTTTGAAACTTCCGAGATAGTCGCGATACGGTTCCCAGAAATCCTCGAAGGCGATGTTCCACCCTGCCGATACGGAAGGCAGCCAGATCCAGCGATTGGCGCGGCGGAAGCGCGAACTGCCGTCGTAGCGCAGGTTGCCTTCCAGCAGATATTTCTGTTTATAGTCCCAGTTCAGACGTCCGAAATAGCCTGCCGTAGCCCAGTGGTTGTGCTTGCCGCTGACGCCGGGCGTAACCGGATTGCCGTTAGGGTCGAAACCGTTTGTCAGGTCTATTTCGGGAAGCCCGGATATCATTATACCTATGCGCGAAGCATCCATGTAGCGTGTTTTCATCAGTTCGGACTGAAAGCCGACCATGCCTTTCAGCGTGTGATCACCGATCGAACGGGTATATTCCGAATAAAGATTGACGTTCATGAAATTATTTTTGGCGAACGCCTCCTTCACACCGTTGTCCGACACTTCCAGCGCCGGATCGCCGTTCACATAGTTGTGATTGTATACCTTTTGCCACTCGGAATGGCTCTGGTCATAGTTACTGAGGTAATTAAACTCGCCAAAGGTCTTCCAGTTCTTCACCGGTTCAAGCACGATCTGTTCCTGCAGGTAAATGGCGTCGTTCTGGCTCGTTACGTTACCCCCGTCGCGAATTTGCAGCAGGTTCGATCCATACGAGGTCAGATGGCCGTTGTCGTCGTGCATCGGCAGTATGGCCCAGCCGTTCATGACAATACTCTGCATGTTCGGCATATAGTAGGGCTGCGACATGTCCTGGCGGATAAAACGCACGCTGGTATTGAGCTGTGCCCATTCCGTAGCCTGTATGTCCAGTTTCGCCGAGCCTGAATACCGTTGTCTGCGGTCAGTATTGTACGTCAGCAGGCCTTTGAAATCCATGAACTGCAGCGAAGTATAGTACTTGTACCTGTCCGTGCCGCCGTTGAGGCTCAGGTTATGTTCCTGCGAAAGCACCCAGCTGTTGTACGTGTTCCTTATCCAGTTCTCGTTGGCATTGGCATACTGTTTGCCTGCCGCCCAGATTTGGGGATTGTTCGGGTCGGGAATGTTAACGGTCGAAATCCTTCCCGCCTGATAATCCCGGATACGCTGCAAATGGTCATCCGTAACAAGATTGCTGCGGTTCGAGTTCCTGCTGACGTCGTTCAGATACAGCGCAAGGGTGTATGAATCGACAGGTTCGGGCAAGTGGACGGGGGTATTCCATCGGAAACTGTTGTTGTAATTGAGCGTCGCTTTGCCCGCTTTTCCCCTTTTGGTGGTAATCAGCATCACGCCGAAGGGTGCGCGCGAGCCGTAGATAGACGATGCGGCAGCATCTTTCAGCACCGAAACGCTCTCGATGTCCTGAGGGTTGACAGTATGAATGTCGCCCTCCATGCCGTCAATCAGCACAAGCACGCCCGCCGACGAACCTTTGCCTATCGTTCCCGTACCGCGAATCTGGATGGTGGGATTGTAGGAGGGACCGCCTTCGAACTGTGTTACCAGCAATCCCGGCACCATGCCCTGCAAGGCTTGCGAAGCCGTCGCCACAGGGCGTTCCCTGAATACTTTCGCATCCGCAACGCTGACAGACCCCGTCAAGTTTACTTTCTTCTGCGTACCGAATCCGACAACCACGATTTCTTCAAGCGACTGTGCATCGTCCTGCAGCGTGATGTCGAACATCGTCCGGTGTCCAACCGCAATCTCCCGCGTCACATATCCGATGAACGAAATCTGCAACACCGCATCAGTACCTGCAACCTCCATCGAGAATTTTCCGTCAACGTCCGTAATACTGCCATTTGCAGTTCCTTTTTCAACCACGTTGGCGCCAATGACCGGCTCGCCGGCAGCGTCAATCACCGTACCCGTCACCCGCTGCTGCGCGAAGGCCGCGAGCGAACAGCAACTGAAGACACATAGCAGACACCACGTCCTCCACCCTGTATCCCGTCTACTTGAAATAAATTTTCTTTTCATCTGATCACTAATTTAAATTTGATATCTGTTTAATACCTCTATTGGTTTACCGGCGCAAAAGTAGACGCCGCATGTTACAAACCGGTTAGATTTCCGATACGTTCCGAGGCCGGCAAGAAGAAGGTTTTCATGTTCGGTGGCGCCTCAAAAAAAGATTTAGCCTTTGTTGCCATCGCTTGACTGTTTAAAATTGTTTATTAATAGCATCTTTCCATCCAATCTTTCTGTTTTTATATCCCCTTTTTCCTTGCCGCTCACTTCCTGCATTCATCAAAAAGCTGTAAATTAGCAAGAAATAACTTATGAAAGCCCGCCGCAAAATATGTTTCTTCATGGGAAAACAGAAGCTATGGCGGTCCGGTATCAGTGTCGTCCGGCTTCCATTTTTTATTCGGAAACTCAAAGAACTTTTTCAACAGCGACAAAGATATGGTGTTTTTTGGATGTATCCGCCAACTTTTCCGTGATTTTTGATACTTCTCAAGAGATTGGGCTGGAATCGGG
>JAISMO010000180.1 GCA_031276675.1 Tannerella sp. | reverse complement strand
CTGTTATGTATAATCCCGGAGATTTTATGTACTTTTGTATGACTGAATAAGTAAAATGTGAATGAGTACTTATGTTGGGATTAGTTGGTAAAGGTGTTATCATAGGCATATTGGTTTCCGCACCCATGGGGCCGTGCGGAATTTTGTGTATTCAACGGACTTTGAGTAAAAGCCGCTGGCACGGGTTTGTTTCCGGGCTGGGGGCAACCCTTTCCGACATGATCTACGCCATGATTACCTGCCTGTTCATGGGACTGATCGTCAACTTTGTGGAAACCCACCTGCACTGGCTCCAACTGTGGGGCAGTATCGTGCTAGGCTGTTTCGGCCTGTATATCTTTCAGAGCAATCCGGTCAAAAACCTCCGGAAAAACAGGGAGACGAAAAAGTCGTTTACCCATGATTTCCTGACCGCCTTTCTGCTTACTCTCAGCAATATGCTAATCGTACTTTTGTATATCGGACTGTTTGCCCGTTTCTCCTTTGTCCAGCCTTCCCATTCGGTATGGCAGCTGCTGAACGGAGTGTGCGGCATTGCGGTGGGAGCCGTGCTGTGGTGGTTCGCACTCACGACCCTGGTGGCCAGGATGCGGCGATGGTTCAACATTCGCAGCATCTGCGTGCTGAATCAGGTCTCCGGCATCATCATCATTGCGGTGGCGCTGATCGGCATTTTCCTGTCCCGCTTTTCGGTATAGGCCCGTTTCGGCACACGACAAAATCCTGTGTTTATTCATTAAGAGAGACGCTTCATAGGGTTATGAAGCGCCTCAAACCGTTAACCCGCTTTGCGGAAACATATCGGGGAGGCCCCGTTGCACGTTTGCCGAATCCGTGAACGGAACCATCCCGCATGTCATCCAAAAGACGGAATCCGTCACATGGAGAATTTGATGCCCAGAAAGAACAGCCGTGGCGTAGCAGGCCCGTAGACATAGGAAGCGTCTTTTTTCCGCCCGTAATCCATATCGCGCTGAAAACTGTTGAACAGGTTCTTTACGCCTCCGCTCAGCTCCAGTTCGGAGGCTTTGCCCGGGTGAAAATGAAAGGAGCCTTTCACGCCTAGGTCAAAGAAATCCGGCGTCACCTTTTCCTCGTCCCTGTCATTGAAGGTATGCTTTACCAGCATGGCGCCGGTATAATTCCCGAAAAGCGAGGCTTTCACGTTGTGCGACAGATTGAAATCGGATACGAAATACCCGTAACGGTCCGGCGCCCGAAACATTCTTTTTTGCGGAGTCAGTTGCGCCGACCACTGTTCGGGCGCTTTGTAGCGGCTCTGCTGAAAGGTATAGCCCAGTTGCAGGTCGAAAAGACCCGGAAGGCCCGATTTGGCTTCCACGTTCATGCCCCGGACCGTAGCGCCGGCCGCATTCCGACGGATATAAACCAGGTTTCCCTGTTCGTTTTCGCCGGTCTTTTCCAGTGTGAAAACGTCGTTCAGCACCGTATAAAAACCCTCTATCAGCACGTTGACCGGCCATGAGCCGACACGGTGATACAGGTCGACCGAAGCGCTCAGGCTGTGGGAATATTCCGGTTTCAGTTTCGGGTCAAGTTCAATCAGGCCCAATGCACCGCCGACGGCCTCGATATGCAAATCTTCGTTGTAGGCCTGCGGCGCCCGATAGCCGCTCGAATAGCTTGTGCGGAGGTTGACCCGTTCCGTCGGATTGTAGCGAAAGGTGCCTCTCGGACTGAAAACGGGCCTGCCCATCAGGTTATGCCTGTCCAGCCGGGCGCCGGCCAGTATGCCGACCCGTCCGGTTTTCCACTCGTTTTGCAGGAAACCTCCGGCCACGGCGCCGGTCTGCCGCATGTCACGGTTCAGGGATACATACCGGTCTGCCAGTTGATTGTGCGTATATTCCATGCCGGCGGTCAGTTCGGCCGGCATGAACCACAGGTGTTCAAAGGAGCGCGTATACTGCGCGCCGGCAACAAGCGTCCGGTCGGAAGTATTGCCGTAATGGTCCGTATTTTTTTCCGCGGCAAAATAGCTGTCGCGCTTGATGTCCTGTCCCGAAACATATACGGCTAACCGGTGGCTGTAGTCCTGCGAGAAAAGGTCGAACTTGAGTCCCCCGCCGTTGATTTTATGATTCAGGTATTCGGCAATATCGGCCTCGTGGGGTGGCCTGTCGAAATGATTCCCACCCCTGCGTATCTCGCGGATGTGATGATATTCGGCCGTCAGCTTCGAGTATAATCCCGTGCGGTAATATCCCTTAAATCCAAGCGTTTCGGAATTGATCAGGGGAATGTCCGAAAAGCCGTCGCCGTTATGGTCATACGCTTTCCGGTCTTTCACGATGCCGAAAACATACACGCCGGCTTTATGATCGTCGGAAACAAAGGAACCGTTGATGGAGGTATTCATATCCGGCGTTCCGTCGCTGAAAAAATGCGTGGCGTTCGACAGTACCAGCGAGTTCCGCAGCGGTTCCTTGGTGATGATGTTCACCACTCCGCCGATCGCGCTGGAGCCAAACAGGGCCGATCCTCCTCCGCGGATGACCTCCACCCGTTCGATCATGGCGACGGGCAGCTGTTCCAGCCCGTACACGGCAGCCAGCGAACTGAACACCGGCCGGCTGTCCACCAGCACCTGCGAATACTGCCCTTCCAGCCCGTTGATACGCAGTTGAGTCGTACCGCAGTTTCCACAGTTGTTTTCGACCCTCAGTCCCGGCTGAAAGCACATCGTTTCGGCCAGGTTGCCGCTTGAAACGGACTCGAAAAGTTTGCCCGACAGGACATTGACAATGATTCCGGCTTCCTGTTTTCTGGTTTCATTGCGGGTGGCCGACACCACGACTTCACCCAGAGACAGATGCTCTTCCTCCAGTTCAAAGTTGATTTCAAGCGTTTTTTGCATCTCTGTCGCTATCTTTTTTTCCTCAGTCCTGTATCCGATGCAGGACGCGACTATCACAAACTCTCCAACGGGCAGGTCTTTCAGAAAATAGTGCCCCGTGGCATCGGTCGTAATACCGATGGTGGTTCCTTTCAACATGACGGTTACATACGGGAGATGTTCACGCGTCCCGGCGTCGATTACATGCCCGTTGACATTGGCGTCCTTTTGAGCGGATACATAAGATAAAACAGGGAATAACAGCATTATTCCGATATATATTGATTTCATACTAAAATAATATTAACGGACAAAGTTCCATATTGATTTGTCCGGTTGTTAAACAAAATGATATAAACCAGCCTGTACCAAACCGTGTACGGGCATTCGGCGGACGTGCTCAGGCAGTCCGGTTGACCATGTGTTTAATAAAGGGGAGGCGCCCGCAGGCTATAGGAAAAGAGGCGGATGCCGTTTCCGAAGCACGGAACGGCCGGATTCCGGAGAATCCTTTTTCCTGCAAGGAAGCAGGTAAAAACAAGCGTTGAAACGGCAAACGACCAGCTGTGCAAAAGATGCGCAATGGTCTGAAACTGGGCGGGCGTATGTCCGTGACCGGGATTGTCCCGCGTTCCCTGATAGGGGTGGGAATGTGTGACATACTGCCCGTCAACGATATGGGTATGTACGAAAAGCGCCGTATTTGCTAAATGGCTTATGAAAAACATCAGCAAAAGCGCTGACATGATTCGTTTGATATGGTTCCTGTCGTTTTGCATACGCTGTCAATCGGCTGCAAAGATAATATGAATCCGGCATGATTCGACAGGTTCTCACACTTTGGGCCATTTCGTCTTTGGAGGCGCCGGGAGGAAAACGGAAATATGCTTCCGCTCACGGACAGCGCCATGAAATCATCCGGATTTGCGGTTCCGTCTTAAAAATCATGAGCTACAGAGTTAACTCTATGCGACGCAGAGTTAACTCTAAGCGACGCAGAGTTAACTCTGAGCGACGCAGAGTTAGCTCTAAGCGAGGTAAAAATGAAGTTTCTTTGTTACACCTTCTTTGTTTTTTCTTTTATATTCACGTGAAAATCAGATACTTTTTCCGGCAAACAAGCCGCTCTCACGGAAAGAAGCCGCCCGTTTGACCGGGAAAATCAATCGAAGGCCGGGAAAAAATCTTGACTTTGATGCGCCCGCTGGCAATATCATGCATTCACTGTTGAAGAAAAAATCAGTCATAAAGACGGTCATTCTGCCCGCGCGTGCATCGGCGGAGGGTTTGCCCCCAGGATTTTGTGATAAACGCCGGGATGGTTGATGATCCGCAACGCTTCTTTCAGGCTTGCGTTTTCGTCGTTGATGATCTGGTAATATTCGCTCGTGTCGAACAGGTCGCGTGCGATGAGCGCCTTGATCTGAAGCGCAATCAGCGCCCGGGATTTGTTAAACTGTGCTTCGTTAAATTCCACTTCCTTTTCGGCTGCCAGCTGCCGGAGTTCCTCAAGGAGGGTTTCCGGCACCTCGAAATGACGCTTGTAGCGGAGGATGTCGGGACAGTTTTTGTTTAACGTTTTCCGGTTTTTGTCCAGGTAGTTCATGCCGACGATGTTGATAAGCCCCAGGGCGGATATTTTCCGGTGATAGTCGGTGTAGCGCGTGGAATCCAGCGGGATGAAGATGTCCGGCATGATGCCTCCGCCGCCATAGACTGTCCGTTTCGAGAGCAGCGTGTTGAACTTCAGGGAATCGGGGAAATGAATGCTGTCTGCGCTCATCAGTTCGCCGCGGTTGTAGCGCTCGATCAGTTCGCGATTGTACAGGGTGTCGTTGCCCAGGGTGTAATGCTTCTGGATGTTGCGTCCGCTGGGCGTGTAGTAGCGGGCAACGGTCAGGCGGATCATGGAGCCGTCGGGCAGCGGGACGGGCTTTTGTACCAGTCCCTTGCCGAAGGTGCGCCGGCCGATGATCACGCCTCTGTCCCAGTCCTGTACGGCTCCGGAGACGATTTCGCTGGCCGAGGCGGAATACTCGTCCACCAGGATGGCGAGGCGTCCTTTTTCAAAGTTTCCCCGTTCGGAGGCGAACGAGTTTTCGCGCGGCTGCCTGTTGCCCTGCGTATAGACGATCAGTTTGTCGCTGTCCAGAAATTCATCGGCCAGTTCGTGGGCGATGTGCAGGTATCCTCCGCCGTTGCCCTGCAAGTCCAGCACAAGATTTTTCATTCCCTGCAGCAGCAGTTTGTCAATGGCTTCGCGGATTTCTTTGGTCGAGGTGATGGCAAAGCGGCTCAGGCGGATGTATCCGGTAGAGTCATCGGCCATGTAGGCGGCGTCCAGGCTGTAGATGGGGATGTTGCCCCGCGTGATGGTATACTCCGGCATATCCTCGAGTCCGTTTCGCCTGATTTTGACGCGCACTTTCGTGTTGCGCGGGCCGCGCAGGCGTTTCATGATGTCCGTATTTTTCATCTTGACGCCAGCAATCAGGGTGTCGTCGACAAAGATGATGCGGTCTCCCGCCAGCAGTCCGGTTTTTTCGGACGGGCCTCCGGAAATGACCTGTATGACATAGAGCGTGTCGGTCAGCATGTTGAACTGTATGCCGATGCCGTCAAAGTTGCTTTCCAGCGGTTCGGTCAGTTCTTTTGTTTCTTCCGGATTGGAATATTCCGAATGGGGATCCAGTTTTTCGAGCATGCCGGTAATGGCGTCTTCCGTCAGCTTTCTGTCGTCAGACGGGTCCACGTATAAAGTAGCAATGGCGCTGTAGGCGATCAGCAGTTTGCGTGCCTCTTCGCTGATGCGCTGCTGGGCCTGGAGGCCGGTGGCTGTGAAAACAAGCAGTCCGGCAATGCAGACCGGTAATTTAATCTTCATGATGGTTTATTATAAATGAAATTCTTTCGGTACAAAAGCGGAAACGTCTTTTCCGCAGGACAGTAATTCGCGTACGATGCCGGAGCTGATGAACGTGTATTCAGGCTCGGTGAACAGGATGAAGGTATCGATGCCGGTCAGTTTCCGGTTGACGTCCGCGATGTTTTTTTCATATTCAAAGTCGTTGATGCTGCGTATGCCGCGTATGATGAAGTCGGCATTGATTTTCCGGGCGAAATCGACGGTCAGCGAATCGTAGGCCATGACCCGGACGTTCGGATTGTTGTCGTAGATGCGCCGGATGATTTCGATGCGTTTTTCCAGCGGGAAACAGTTCTTTTTGCTCCGGTTGAGGCCGATGGCAATGACAAGATCGTCCACCAGACGGAGTGCGCGGTCCACCAGCGACTGATGTCCGAGGGTGAACGGGTCGAAGGTACCCGGGAAAATGGCTCGCCTGCTTGCTCCCATTGCTTATTTGTTTACCGGGTCTTCTTCAACTACCAGGTTTTCGATAATGAACGTTTGCCGGTCCATTGTATTTTTCCCCATGTAAAACTCCAGCATTTCCTTGATCTGGTCTTCCTTTTTCATGGTGACGGGGTCCAGGCGCATGTTTTTCCCGATGAAATGCTTGAATTCATCCGGAGAGATTTCGCCCAATCCCTTGAAACGGGTGATTTCCGCATTTTTCCCGATCGCTTTGACGGCCTTCATGCGTTCTTTTTCCGTATAGCAGTAAAAGGTTTTCTGCCTGTTGCGCACGCGAAAAAGCGGCGTTTGCAGGATATATACGTGGTTGCGCTTGACCAGGTCGGGGAAAAACTGGAGGAAGAAGGTCATCAGCAACAGACGGATGTGCATCCCGTCGTTGTCTGCATCCGTGGCGATGATGACTTTGTTGTATCGCAGTCCGTCCAGTCCGTCCTCAATATTCAGCGCGGCCTGAAGCAGGTTGAATTCTTCATTTTCATACACTACTTTTTTGGTCAGGCCAAAGCAGTTCAGCGGTTTTCCCCGCAGGCTGAAGACGGCCTGCAGGTTCGGGTCGCGGCTTTTGGTGATGGAGCCGCTGGCCGAATCGCCCTCGGTGATGAAGATGCTGGAGGCGTCCTTGCTTTCATCCTTGAAATCGTTTAAATGGATACGGCAGTCGCGGAGTTTGCGATTGTGCAGGCTTGATTTTTTGGAACGCTCGCGCGCCAGCTTCGCGATGCCGGCAATGGCTTTGCGTTCCTTTTCCGATTCAAGAATTTTCTTCAGCAGGATGCCGGATGTTTCCGTATTGATATGCAAATAATTGTCCAGTTCCTTTTTGAGGAAATCGCCGATAAACTTGGGCACGGTCGGGCCGTCCGGTCCCATGTCTTTGGAACCCAGTTTCGTTTTTGTCTGGCTTTCAAACACCGGGTCTTCCACCTTGATGCTGATGGCGGCCACCATGCCGGAACGGATGTCGGCATATTCGAAATTCTTGTTGTAATATTCCTTGACCACGCGGCCAACGGACTCCCGGAAGGCGGAGAGGTGTGTTCCACCCTGCGTCGTATACTGTCCGTTGACAAAGGAATAGTACTCTTCGCCGTACTGATTGCTGTGCGTAATGACCACTTCGATGTCGTCGCCTTTCAGGTGGATGATCGGATACAGCGCCTCGGTGGTCAGGTTTTCGTTCAGCAAATCGGCCAGGCCGTTTTTGGAATAAAACGCTTTTCCGTTGAAGGTGACGGTCAGTCCCGAATTGAGGAAGACATAGTTTTTCAGCAGGCGCTCAACAAATTCGTCGTTGTAGGAGTATTCGGCAAATATCCGGCTGTCGGGGATGAAAGAAACGGAAGTGCCGTTCTTCTCCGAAGTGGGTTCGATGTCGGATTCGCGGGTAATGACTGCCCGGCTGTATTCCACTTCCTTGCATTCTTTTTCGCGGAAGCTGACAATCTTGAAGTAACTGCTCAGCGCATTGACGGCCTTGATGCCGACGCCGTTCAGCCCGACGGATTTCTTGAACGCCTTGCTGTCATACTTGGCGCCGGTGTTCATCCGGCTGGATACGTCCACCACTTTGTTCAGCGGGACGCCCCGCCCGTAGTCGCGCACCGTCACCCGGCCTTCGTCGATGGACACGGAAATGCTTTTACCGTATCCCATCATGTATTCGTCGATGGAATTGTCCAGCACTTCCTTCAGCAGGACGTAAATCCCGTCGTCCGGTGAAGTTCCGTCTCCCAGTTTTCCGATGTACATGCCCGGACGCAGGCGGATGTGTTCGCTCCATTCCAGCGTCTTGATATCTTCGTCAATATAGTTGGTTTCCTGTTGCAAACAGGCATTCAATTCGTTCATAACCGAATCTATAGAGGTTTAATGAAAACTCTTCTTGTCTTGTGGTGTTCCCGTTGAAAATAATCCCATTGTGCCTGTATGGCGCTGTTGGTTTCGAGTTCGGGATTGCTTTCGGCGTATCTCACGCCCGCTTTGACATAGCGTGGAATCAGATCATTAAATATTAAGGCATTCACACCCTTGTTCCGGTATTCCGGGAGCACGCCCATCAGGTAGAGGTCAATCACTTTGGGCTTGCCGTAGAGACTCTTCAGCAGCGGGATGAATCCGAACGGGAAAAGCCTGCCTCCGGCTTTGCGAAGCGCATGAGAGAGGCTGGGCATGGTAATGCCGAAACCCGCCACCGCGTCGTCGCTTCTGCGCAGGATAATGGTGATAAAGTCCAGCCGGAGCATGGGAATATACATGTTGACATAGTATTTGATCTGGTTCGGCGTCAGCTCGGTATATCCGTAAAGGGGTGCATAGGCCTTGTTCATGGCCTCGAAAATCTTGTATGCATAAGGCCAGATATCTTTCCGTTTCCTGAACTTGAGAATTTCAAGACCGTATTTTTCCTTGACGATTTCGCCGATACGGAAATGCTTTTCGGGCACTTCCTGCGGGACGTAAATTTTGAACTCGCGCCAGTCCGTGTCCTTTACGTATCCCATCCGTTCCATGTGCCGGGGATAGTAGGGATAGTTGTAGATGGTGGCCATGGTGCCCATCAGGTCAAAACCTTCGATCAACATGCCTTCGTGGTCCATATCCGTGAATCCCAGCGGGCCGTGGAGGGCGGTCATGCCTTTTTCCTTTGCCCAGCGCTCGACGGCTTCGAAAAGCCGGTCTGTCACTTCCGCATCGTCAATGAAATCGACAAACCCGAAACGGGCATACTTCTGCCGCCACGTTTCATTGCTTCTGTGATTGATGATGCCGGCAATGCGTCCGACGATTTTACCGTTTCTGAAGGCAAGGAAACAGATGGCTTCGCTGACCTCGAAGGCGGGATTTTTTGTCCGCGAGAGAGTCATCATTTCCTCTTCGATCAATCCGGGTACATGGTACGGACTGTTTTTATAAAGGCGGATATTGAACTTGACAAACTGTTTCAACTCTCTGTTTGTCGTAACTTCTTTGATGATTATACTCATGCGATCATTTGACTTTTGAATGGCAAATGTAACAATTTTAAATGTAAAGACAGCTAAAGACGCCTTTTTTTATCCGCGGGAGTGCAGCTGTATTTGGGCCACGGGAGGTCAAAACAGAGATAAAAACAATTCTTCCACACCGGCTTTCATCAGGCTGTTTTTGCCTGAAAACTGATTGATTAAAATGGCGGCGGCATACTGTTTTCCGTCCTTGACAACGTAGCCGCCATAGCACCTGATGCGGCTCATGCTGCCGCTTTTCAGGCGCGCCTTTCCCTGTAGCGCCGACCCTTTGAACATCGTGCGGACGGTGCCTTCCATGCCGGCCCGCGGCAGCGACTCCAGAAACGTTTCCGCCACTTTCGGATCGGAGGCCATGAAGACATACAGGTCGCATAAAAACCGGGCGCTTACCTTGTTGCTCGAAGCCAGTCCGCTGCCGTCGTACATCCACAGCGAAGCCGTGTTCAGTCCTTTTTTGCGCCAGTAGTTTTTGATGACCCGGCAGCCTTTTTCAAAAGAAGAAATGCTTTCCTGCGCCTCCGGCACATATCGCAGTCCGATGGTTTTCAGCAGCGCATCCGCATAGAGGTTCTGACTGGCAAAATGCGTGATCCGGATAATCTCCTTCAGCGCCGGCGAACAGGTCGTAATCAGTTTCTTCCGTTCGGCGGCCGGCCACTCGCCGGACTCCGACAGGATGCGGTAGCAGGAAGGCGCTTGCCGGATTTCGACACCTTTTCCGGCAAGGCAGTTATGGAAATACTGCGCCAGAAACAGGCTGGGTTCGGGAATATCGCCTTTGATCCTGATCCGGCCCTGCCGTTTGGGCACAACGCCATACAGATAGCGATCGTTGGAAAAGGGAAATCCGGTGATGCAGCAGCTGTCCTTCAAAACGGGCGCCGCCTTCAGGTAGTTGTGAAAGATCAGAAAAGGCATGGCCGGTTCGCAGCGCGAAAGGGAGGGGGGAGCGCCTGCCGCATCCGTGTGCAGGTACAGCGCATACTGATTGTCGAATATGTTAAGTCCGTAACTCCCCTGTCCGTAGTAATTTCCCAGATCTTCACGCATCCATTTCATGGAGACGCCTTCCGTATCAAAAATGCTTTCGTCGGCAATGACCCTCCCGGCAATTCGGCGGATACCGGCCCTTTTCACAGCCGCCGCCCACAGGTCCAGGAGGCTGTCCTTTGCCGTGTGCAGTTCGGAGGAATTGAGCGTCGGGTCTCCCGTGCCATATATATAAAGGTTGCCGTTCAGAACCCCGTCACGGATTTCGCCGTCATACAGGAGCGATGTTTCAAAACGGAAATCTTCGCCCAGGATGGCCAGTGCCGAAGCCGTCGTGACGGTTTTCAGCACCGAAGCCGGCGTCACTTCGCGTTCGGCGTCGTAACGGAGCAGTTCCCGTCCGCTTGCCACCTCCCTGACCGTAAAGGAAACGGAAGCGCCCTTTAAGGCGGGCTTTTCGAGAAAACGTTTTAACGGAGCCGGCATCTGCGCCTGCATGTGCAGGCCGGCAATCAGCAAACACAGAACAGCCCCTGTCCGGCCGTGGAGCGGGAGAGTCCGCGATGAAAAAATCTGCTTCATAAGTTATACGAAATTCGGGTTGATTAAATCAGCGGGCAAATTTACGGGATAATTTTCAAAATTCCTGCCCGACAACGGAAAAACGGCTGTTTCTTCCTTTGAGCTACTGTTCGCTATCCTCATACATAACAGATACGGGGAAAAAAGCCGGCGCCAAACGGCCGTGCATCTGCATGTAAAGTCCCCGAAGGAATATCCGGCAGCGGTTCCCTGAAGCGATGGAAAAGTTACCGGCATGACGCCATCAAAAGTCGACTGAAAGATTTGGAGTAACTGTTCAGGTATAAAACGAAGGAATCGCAACGGATTCAAAGAGTCAACAGATATCAGGCATAACCGTTTGGAATAAATTTGTGCATGACTGTCTGTTTTATGCCTGTCTGTTGACGGAAACGGTTTTGTTTTTGTTTTTACGTCTCTAATTAAAGTTTGAACCGTATCTCCAGTTGTTTTTATGATTCAAACTTTAGTTTGAACCGTATTTCCAACTGTTTTTATGATTCAAACTTTAGTTTGAAACGTATTTCCAACTG
>JAISMO010000127.1 GCA_031276675.1 Tannerella sp. | reverse complement strand
GGTTGCATGGGTTCGAGGGCAAAACCCTGTGTTCACGCATGGTTGCCGCCTGTCTTTTCTCCGGTGTTGAAGAGAGACACTTCCTCTTCCGCATCGGGAAGATACAGGCAAGCGTTTTTACGGTAGAAGCGCTGTCTGCGATAAGTATCACGGATGGTTTTTAACGTGTTCGACGACTGTATCCAGGACGCCCTGCGGAAAGGGGGCGGGCTGTCCGTACCAGAAAAACGAGCCGTATCCTTCATAATCCTTCGCGGCAATGTGCGGATCGGTCGCGAGGTAGCTGGAGACATCGTTCGTATAAGCAATGACCGATACGTTCCGGTCCGGCCAAAGCTGCTTGAGGGCGAGTCCAAATTCGGTGGTGGCTTCCCTTGAAAGCGCGATCAGTTTCCAGTTTCCGATATCGAACGTCTGGATATGGATCGGCATGGTTGCCGGCATGGTACGGGTTTCGCCGTATCGGAGCATCCGGTCGGCCCAGCGGGTATTGCGGCCGTGGAGATCGTTTTCCGTTCCTCCGGGCCATTGCCGGACAAAGCCTGCATGTTCCTCCCGAAAGGCCTGTATCTCTTCTTTTGTCCACGGAAGAACTGGTATTTCGATGACATCGGCCTTGAAACGGATCGTTCCGCTTATGGGCGACAGGCCTTTGTTCAGTGTCCGCAACACGTCGGCGGCCAGCATGGCGCCGGATGTCCTGAAGGGATGCTTCGGATTGATATCTCCGGCGCAGCCCTGCAGAAAGAGGCAGTTTACGTATCCTTCCCTCCGGAGTATCTCCCTGGCATGGCCGGGATAGTTGGCGCTGAGGGTGAAAGGGCCGGCGGCCGTATCCGTATAGACCGGATGACAGCCGGTGAGAAACAGCAGGGTTCGCCGCTTCCCGTCGACCGACTCGGCCTGCAGTACGTCCACCCGGTTGTCATAGACAGCTCGTTCTTCGGGCAGGCTCCGGTTCTTTCCGATGCCGGTCGTATCCCGGCCAAAGGAAAGCCGGGCGGGCTGCATGTGGTCAAGCGCCTCCTCTATGGCCCGGACCAGGCCGCTCCGGACAAGATTCAGGTAGGCCGTGTCGGGCGCCTGATTCGGCTGTCCCCAGGTCGGCCAGCCTTGCGTGACGGGTGCGAAATGCGTATGGGAGGCATTGATGAGAATGGCTTCCTCGGGCATATTCTTTCGGCGTGCGATTTCTTCCCGGACGCTCCGAGTGAAGGATTCGTCCAGTCCGCACACGTCTACCCCTGCAATCACTACTTTCCTTTTGCCTTTTCCGATGGCCATGGCCCTTGCCGACAAGAGGCCTTCCGTGTGATGCCTGCTCGAGTATAAGTGCCGGTCGGCGGCAAGGGCATACAGTTTGTGCCGCATGTAAACCAGGTGTCTTATCCGGATGGTATACGTTTCTCCGTTGTCATATCCGATTCTTGTCCATCCGTCCGTGCGGTTCAGGCGCCGCTGTAGGAGAAAATTGTCCGCGGTGGCGGCATACAGTTTTTTCCCGTCGCAGGCCAGACTGATGACGTTTTCAGCCTGTCCGGCGATTTCCCAGCGCATGTCGTCTCCGGACAGACAGCCTTCCAGTAAAAGACTGTCGGCCGTCACATACAGTTTTTCATCCGATGCAGCAATGGCTGTTGCGTTCCTGACGGCGCCCACCTGTTTCCATGCGCCGCTTTCCGGCTGTCCGTTTGCCAGGATTGCTCCCCCGGCGGAAAGGCCGTAGAGTATCCCGTTACAGGCGGTCAGGGAAATGAACCGCGGCGCTTTCCCGACGGCGCCGAGCGTGAGCGGAACGGTCTCTTCCACGACCGCCAGTCCGTCGTCGCTCAAAACATACATCCGGTCCCGTACACAGGCCATCGCATTCACCTGATGAAGCGCGCCCCGGTCTTCCCAGGCAATCGTAAAACGTCCCAGCGGCGGATTGGCATATCCCGCAAGGGCAAGAGATACGGTTTCGTCCGAAGGTTCAATACTAACGGCGGCCGTCCCCACATCATACGTTTGACTGCATGAAACAAGCGCGAAGGACGCGACGGCGATGGATACAAGCCTATTCATTTCCATACGAACCGCTTATTTTTTTAATGCGCCGGCATGGGTTTGAATTTTCCTGACGGCGTCGGCAATCTGTTCCATATCGGTTTTGGAGCCGAGCAGCATGGTCTGGGTAAACCAGATCGCCTGTTCGCCTGTCAGCAGGTCATTTTGCGGACAGTGATTGCGTTCCATCCACTGCTTCATGGCCTTTTCGCCGTAGATTTTCAGGTAATGCCTGTTGGTGGCCAGTCCCGTCACGTAAGCATCCCTGTTCATTTGGCCGTATCCGGCGCTGCAATAGACTCCTTCCGCCCGCAGGGCTTCCATGAAGCGTTCACGGCTCAACCCGTCAAAATGGGCCTTGTCATACCGGAACATGTATAAATGATAGGCGCTGCAGGTCGTTCCTTCATATAATCGGGCCGGGCTGATGCCAGGTATTTCGTTGAACAGGCGGGTAAGATAGTCCGCGTTTTTGCTTCTTTTCCGCGCCTGCTGTTCCAGTCGGGTCATTTGCGCCAGCAGCAGGGCCGACTGAAATTCGGTCAGCCGGAGATTGCTTCCCCGCGTTCCTTCTCCCGGCGTATACGAAGTCGACGTATCGCCCTGTCCCTGGTTGTGGAAACTGTAACATTTCCGGATGAAGTCCCCGTCATTGCTTGTAATGGCGCCCCCCTCCGCACAGTTGAGATTTTTGGAAGACTGGAAACTGAATGCTCCTCCCAGTCCGAAGGAACCTACTTTCCGGCCTTTCCACTCGGCCAGATGCGCTTGGCAGGCGTCTTCAATGACGGGAAGGCGGTGTTTTTCCGCGATGGCGAGCACCCTGTCCACCTCGAAGGGCGATCCGCCGATGTGAACGGGCATCAGCACTTTTGTTTGCCGGGTGACGGCTGCTTCGATTTTTCCTGCGTCTATCTGGAACGTTTCCGGATCCGTATCAATCAAAACGGGCAGCGCATAGTTGAGCGTCACCACATTGTAGGTGGCCACAAAGGTGTATACCGGAAGGATTACTTCATCGCCCGGGCCAATGCCCACCACTCCCAGCATGGTATACAGGGCGCTGGTGCCGCTGGAGACGGCCAGCGTGTGTGCAACGCCCAGCCGTTTTGCATATTCCGTTTCAAATCCGGACGACACCCGGCCGCTCAAACGTCCCCAACTGCCGCTGTGCAACACATCCATCAGCGCTTTGGCTTCCGCACTGTCGGAGACGGGCCAGGAGGGAAATCCAGCCGGATGCGCTTTGGATCCGCCCAGCAGGGCGGGTTTTTCATCTGCCGCGCGAAAAGCCGTATCCGCCCGCCCCGTCCGGGGCAACATGGACCATCCCGCGCCCGCCACAAGGGCATTACCTAAAAAATTTCTTCTGTTCATTGTGTGTGCCTTATACTATTTTTTTGCATCTATAAAATCCATTGCTTTTCTTACGTTTCCGAATTGCAGAATCAACAGCCTTGCTTCTTCATAATCGGTCAGAGGCCGCTTTTCCATCAGCATTTTCACCGACCGGTCAACCACCTTGTTATTGATCAGACGGACATGAACCATGTTGTTGTCTTCTACCCGTCCCAGCCGTATCAGCACGGCGGTACTGATCATGTCGAAAAGCATTTTCTGTGCGGTGCCACATTTCATGCGGGTACTGCCCGTCACAAATTCCGGGCCGGTGATGACTTCTACCGGATAATCGGCTTCGGCGGCAATCGGCGAACCGGGATTGCTGACGATACATCCGCAGGGAATGCGACGCTCCCGACATTTTTTCATTCCCGCAAGCACAAACGGCGTTGTTCCGCTGGCAGAAATGCCGATCACCAGATCCTTTTCCGATACCCTGAAAGCCTGCATCTGTTTCCAGGCGTCTTCCGTGTCGTCTTCCATCTCCTCCAGCGCCAGCACAAGGTTTTCTTCACCTCCGGCCAGTATCACATTCACCATCCCCTTTTCGATGCCATACGTGTTGGGCAGTTCGATTTTGTCCAGCACGGACAGCCGTCCGCCGCTGCCCGCTCCGAGATAAAACAGCCGCCCGCCCGCCCGCAACCGGTTTTCGACGGCGGTGATCAGCTTCTCAATTTGCGGAAGCTGTTTTTCAACGGCAAACGCAACGCTCCGGTCTTCCCGGTTGATATGCGTTATCAATTCGAGGACACTCATCTTTTCCAGATGACGATAAGGAGAAGGCTGTTCGGTAATTCTTTCCATAAAAAAATGATTTGTTTCCATCTGCATGAAAATTCACAAAAACGTAAGCGGCACAAAAGTAGATTTTTTTTGCGAGTAAGCGGCACAAAAGTAGATTTTTTTGCGAAACGGCAAAGGCGCATTGACGCA
The DNA here is from genome assembly GCA_031276675.1 of Tannerella sp. Classification (GTDB taxonomy): domain Bacteria; phylum Bacteroidota; class Bacteroidia; order Bacteroidales; family Tannerellaceae; genus Tannerella. The sequence goes on along the minus strand of JAISMO010000127.1, from coordinate 6,292 downwards.
GAGCGTGCGCAGGACGCGGAGGCGTCAGGATACGACAGGCTGTTAAACAGGAACCTTCAACGCTCTTTCCCTGTAATCCCCGCCCGGCGCAGCGGCTCTCTCACATATATTATTTTCCGGCGCAACAAACGGCGCCTCCGCATATCCGAAAAATCCGGTTGCGGTACTGTTTTCCCGTATTAGAATTTTATTTCATACGTTCTTTTTTAATACAAGGGAAAGTTATGTACTGTTGTTGGACCGCGTCCTTTGGCGGCATGTCCTTACGGGCAACTGCCAAAGGGCGTCTGTCCGGCCCACCGCCCGCCCTGTCGGCCCGAAAACTCCAATCGGCAACTTAAAAACTATAGAAGGCGGCTGCACGCTGTTCCGCACGGGCTTTAGCCCAATTCTACTTTATTGACGGAGGAAATCCCGAGGAATCCGGCATAAAAAAATCCCGGAACACCTGCCGTGTCCCGGGATTTTCAATAAACCCGATCCGTCGTGTTTACTTCACAATCACTTTGTAATTGTCGCTGCCGCCCTTCGAGAGGATGTAGAATCCTGCCGGAAGCGGAATGGCGGTAGTACCGGCCGGAGTGACAACCGTTTTCACCAGGGTGCCGGCGGCGCTGTAGATGTTAATGCTTTCGGCCGCATCGGAGGTGACGTAAGCGGCGCCCGCTGCACCCCAGACTTTGCTGCCTTCAACGGCGGCATTGCCCGTGGAGCCTCCCGCCTGCGTATCCACCTCCGGGAAGGTAACGTCCAGGTTCAGGTTTTCCGTTACGCCATGGATAGTAACCGTCCAGACACCCTCTGCCTTATCCTCCTCATAGGAAACATCCGTCATTTCCTCGTTCGGGAGTATGCGGCCCGTGATTACTTCCGGCGCCTTGCCTGCATTCTCGCCCGTCGGGATGATTTTGAACACGTAGTTCTTTCCACTCGGGACGTAATGAGTTCCCGTACCCGGAACGATCACGGCATCCGCGCTCTCGCTCTTGGCGATATACACCTCGCGCTGGACAATTCCGCCAAGCAGACCGCTCTTTTCCGGAACGCCGAACGAAGAGTTGATCTCCTGACAGCCGTAAGGCTCTTTCAGCAGAATGGAAGAACCCGGAATCAGATTCTGGATTTCGAGTGGAGTTAACTTAAGCGTACCATTATAGGGAAACGGTTTCCAGTTGTATCCGTCGATGCTGTATAGAAAATCCTGAGTCCCGCCTGTTCTTGTGAACTCTACCTTGCCCGAGAACTGTGTCGTCCGACCATAAAAATAATCATAAATTGATTCGCCGTCAAAATTAGAGTTTACCGTAGGATAGGTGTGAAAAACAGGTGAATAGGAGAACATAAATGTAGCACTTCCTGCATTTATAGACTTATATTCAAACGAGAAAGAAACAGGGCCTTTATCAGAAGGTCCCGGATCTAAACTAATCGGAATTTTCTCCGCCGTAATTGCAGCAGCATTAACCAGATATTTACGTACTACCGCATCCCCCCCGTTGGTGCGGGTAACTATTATCGTATCCACTCGACCTGAACTCATAAAATTCGCATCATTTGAATAGTTACCCAATAAAGTCAGTTGTATAGGAATTGGACAGTTGCTAAAAGCGTAGTTCTGAAACCCAGTAGAGGTCTTAGCCTTTCTCAAATTCAGACCAACAAAGTACTGATTGTTATAAGTGTTCACTTTCGTAAACTCTCCATATTCATAATATCCTATTCCCTTAGGATAATTTTGCGCATTCACGGAAGAGAGTGCGCCACTCAGCAAAAAGCTGGCAATAAACAAAGTAAAAAAAAATTTTTTCATACGTTCTTTTTTTTAATTGGTTGTTATAGAATAAATTTAATGATATACAAAACTTCGCAGTACTGAAATCGAAAGCAAAAGTAAGGAATAGGCGCGCACTCTACAAACTGTGCTGTTTTAATGTACAAAAGGAGCGGTTTTGTGTACGAAAAAGTCCGTTCCGGCGCCCGAAGTCCTTCTCCGTCCGCGGAGGGCGGGCGCCATCAAAGAATGACCCGCCTCGACCGGGGACGCTTGCAGGATGGGGTGAAAACCCGTCACCGGCGCCGAAATCCGGGGAAGACTTGCCGCTTCACTCTCCCGTGCCGGGAGATGCTCCCGAATGAGTGCGCCGGAAGTTAGAGAGGCAAAAAATCACGTTTGAAAGACGGAAACGTACACCGGCAGGCAGAACCGGCATTTGCATTCAAAGCATCATCGTTCTGATCATTAGCCGGTTGTTGATTTTGAATACGGGAAAGGTCGCTGCAGGAGGCTCGAAAACATGCTTGTGAAAAAAAAATCACATCTGTAGAGATTTTATATACGGATGTGACTGTTTCATTTTCACATGAAAAAAAATTTTTTGCGTCTGTGATTTTTTTCACGAACGCGAAATTTTTTCTTTTTTCATCTGTGATTTTTTTGTCTTCACATGAATTTTTTTTTACTCGCGCGTGCGATTTTTTCATCTCGCGGGAAACCGTTTGCAGCACATGTGTGATTTTTTTTACCGCAGACCTGTTTTTTTAGCCTATTTCTTTTTTTGAGACGCTATCCATTATCCTCATATATACAGGTTCGGCAAACTCGCCGACTGCCGGCAAGTCCCGCAGAAAATGTGTTCCGTTGTGGAGTTTATGCGGGAGACTCTGCGAAAGCGCAGTCCTTCGGATACGGTACCCGATCTTCACAACACTGTTATCCGGGAAAATTATTTTGCCGTTTTGCACAGCGCCTTCCGGACGGGGCTGTTTTTTTTCGTTGATAGAAAAACCATAACTTGGCTATTTCTTTTTTTGATCAGGAGAACATCTCACAAAATTGTGCCGCGTGAAGTATTAAGGACTGACTAAATAAGTTTAGAGAAATTGGTATGCCCAATGCTTACAGAGTAAGTTAACCGTTAAGTAACAATACAAAAGAATAATGCCAACTGAACTATCGTCGCAACAAAGTCTTTTAAATTCATAAAAACAATTTGCGCTGTGTTTTTACAGCCATAGTCATATAGAAAAATGAACGCTTCTTCGTCAAATAGAAGGTGTTGTATGGTTAATTAGCGTTAATGGAGATAATTTTACCCGTTCAAGTTTTCCGTTTACAGAAAAAAATTTTAGCTTTGCACGAAATTGGGGAAAACAAACTTTATTGCATTAATATAAGAATATCAAACAAATAATATTAACTAAATTACAGTCATTATGAGAAAAAAAATTTTCTTGCCATTCCTTGCAATGGCCGCTATTTTTGCGCTTGCTTCCTGTTCAGGGAAGTTGAAACCGTTATCGGAACAGTACATCAAAGCTGATCCCCAGCCGCTTGAAGCCATAGGTGGACAAGTGCCTGTTACCATCAGTGTCACTTATCCGGCCAAATGGTTTAACAAGAATGCCGTTGTAACCATCACTCCGGTACTTCGCTATGCGTCGGGTGAAACATGGGGTACGGCGTATACGTATCAGGGAGAAAAGGTAAAAGCGAACAACCAGTCCATACCCTACAGTTCGGGTGGAAATGTGACTATGAAGTCGACCTTCAAGTATAAACCCGAAATGAAAAAATCGGAGCTTTATCTGACTTTCGATGCAAAGATCAAAAACAAAACAGTCAAACTGCCGGATATCAAAATTGCAGACGGCGTAGTAGCCACGTCGGCGCTGGCTGATGCCGGTACAGCTACTCCGGCCATCGGTCCGGACAAGTTCCAGCGGATTATCAAAGAAGCCTACGATGCAAACATCCTCTTCCTGATCCAGCAAGCCGAGTTGCGCTCGAAAGAGTTGAACAAAGGCGAAATAAAAGACTGGCAAGATGTGGTTGAAAATGCGTATGAAGCGCCGAACCAGAACGTCGCCATTGAAATCTCCGCCTATGCATCTCCCGATGGAGGCGTGAAACTGAATGATGCACTGGCCGGAAGACGCGAAAGCAATACCTCCAAATATCTGGCGAAAGAACTGAAGAAACGCAAGATAGATGTGCCGGTAGATGCGCATTATACGGCTCAGGACTGGGAAGGTTTTCGGGAATTGGTATCAAAATCGAATCTTCAGGACAAGGACCTCGTGTTGCGTGTACTTTCCATGTATAAAGACCCGGAAGAAAGAGAACGTGAAATCAAAAATATCTCGTCGGTATTCAAATCTCTGGCCGATGAAATCCTTCCGCAGTTGCGTCGTTCACGCCTGATTGCCAATATCGAAATCATCGGAAAGTCCGACGAGGAAATCAGCAGGCTGGCACAAAACAACGCAAATGCACTGAACATCGAAGAACTGCTTTATGCCGCCACCTTGACGAAAAACGCAACTGATAAGGAGTCCATCTATAACAAGGCTACCCAACTGTTCCCGAACGACAGCCGTACATGGAATAATCTCGGTACGCAACGCTTTTCCGCCGGTGACCTGGCCAAAGCGGAAGAATTGTTTAACAAGGCCAACAGCGTAAAGAACAACAGCGAATCGAACGTCAATCTGGGACTGATTGCCCTGACAAAAGACGACATCTCCAAAGCGCAGCAGCTGATTGGCGGCGCATCGGACGTTCCCGAACTGGGTGAAGCCCTGGGCGTACTCTATCTGGAACAGGGCGAATATGCCAAAGCCGTCAGCGCATTTGGAGCAACGAAGAGTAACAATGCGGCGTTGGCGCAAATCCTGACCAGGGATTACAGCAAGGCCTCTCAGACATTGAATGCTGTTGCCGCTCCGGATGCCGTCACCGATTATCTGAAGGCCGTTGTTGCTGCCCGTACAAACGATACAAACGGCGTCATCAACAACCTGAAAGCCGCCATCGCCAAAAAACCCGCGCTGGCAAAGGAAGCCGGACTTGATCTCGAATTTGCAAAATATGCGACAAATTCGGCGTTTACGAGTTTGGTAAGATAATAAAGCGATTGACAGTTAACACTGAAAGGCGGGGTTTCTCAACAGGAAATTCCGCCTTTTACTTTCTCGAGCGTTGAATCCGTCCGGAGGTTCGCCCTTATGATTTCATACCTTTCCGGAAAGCCACCGGCGACTGTCCCGCATGTTTTTTGAAGAACTTGCCGAAGGTTGACTGATCGGGGAAGTGCAGCCGGTTAGTCACTTCCTGCACGCTGATGTACGGCATTATCCTCAGCAGTCCCCTGGCTTCCATCATCAGTGCATCCTGTATCCACCGGCTGGCCGAACGGCCGCTCTGCTCCTTCAGCACAAGCGAAAGGTACTGTGGCGTGATGCACAGTTTGCCGGCATAGAACGACACCTCGTGTTCCTCGGTACAGTGTTTGGAGAGCAGCGTCAGGAAGCTGGCAAAGATTTCCTCCCTGCGCGTCAGCACCATCGAAAAGACGTTCTCCCTGCGCGAGAAAAAGAAATTACCCATGTCGAGAAAGAAGGTTTTCAGCGTATTGATCACAATCTCCCTGTGGAACAGGTGCGTCTCCTGCTTCATGCGCCTCTGCAACACCTGCAGGTCGCTGCACAGGGTGTGAAACTCTTCCGGATCAAACAGGCTGAACGGGTTTTTCTTCAACTGCATGTATGGAATCAGCGGCGTACTGTTGTGTGCGGACGAACAGCCGAGCGATTTGGAAAGCAGCACCATCCAGCACTTGAAATCCGGCGTGATGCGTATCAGTTGTGCGATATGGGTCGGCATAATCCATACAATCCCGTTTTCCTGCACCTGATGCGTGATGTAGTCTATCTGAAACGTCATTTCGCCCTTCCGGACGCCGATAAGCATTAAGGCTTCGTAGCGCGTGGGCGAGAGAAAATTTACCCCGTTGACGTCCCGCTCCGACAGCGCATGATCAAACTCCGTCAGTACCAAATCGTCCTGGAAGTTCTCCAGCGACACCAGGGCGTCCTTGCAGCCCGTCAAATTACGCAATAACTCGGCAATCATCATTCTTCCTTTATCGGTCATGAGCGGGCAAAGATACGCATTTTTGCCGGAGTCCTGTTTTTTCCCGGTTTGGCCGGGGTGCATTTCAAAGGGTCGCGCCATCAGTCGCACCCTCGTTGAGGGATGAGAGATTAATAAACGTGAGTTCGACGTAAGAAAAAGGCTAAAAAACAGGAAAAGAGATAAGATATTCGTATCTTTATATCCTAAAAATCAAATAAGTACGAACTGAAAACCGTATCTCTTACGGACACAAACTCAAACACCTCGGGAACCTGTGAAGGCGTTTTATACTCCATATGTATAAATCGAAAATCCATTTATGTGTGCTTTACAGTTCCACATATCGGAGCTTACCAGTTCCGCATACCGGAGCTTACC
>JAISMO010000119.1 GCA_031276675.1 Tannerella sp. | reverse complement strand
TCAGCTAAGGGCGACGCTTTCCGCATCCAATCTCCTAACCTTCACCAAATACGGAGGACTGGATCCGGAAGTAAACGCCCAGAGCAGCAACCAGAATACGCAGGGTTATGACTGGTCGTCCGTTCCGCAGCCGCGCACCTGGCAGGTTACGCTGGGACTGAATTTTTGATTCTGCCATACGATTCATCCATTTTAATAAATAAAGAAATATGAAGACTATAAGTACATTCATCGGAAGAACGGCGGTTGGCCTGTTCCTCCTGTTCGCTTCCGTTTCGTGCGAAGACTTTCTGAGCCTCACTCCCGACAATGCCCTTCCGGCCGGTAATCCAACCATATCCAGCGCGGGAACGTTGCGTGCCGCCATCATCAGCGCATACAACGAATTGCAGGGATACAGCGGCAGTCTGGTGACGCTTGCCACAGCCTCGGGCGACAATGCCTTGGGCAATAGCTCTCAAAGTGCGCAGTTTCAGCTGAACCAGCATGCCGTGCCGACGGACCATTCAACCGTCGTTTCCACCTACACCAGCCTCTATCGGGCGGTGAACATCACGAACACGGTTATTGCCTCCATCGGCGCCATCAGCGACCCCCAGCTTTCCGAAGACGAAAAGAACCGAATCCTGGGCGAGGCGCATTTTATCCGTGCCCTGAGCTATTTTGATCTGGCTCGCGGATGGGGCGGCGTCCAGATTCAAACCAAACCGACCGACAACCTGGAAGTGATCAAAGGCATCAGGCGCAGTTCGCTGGATGACACCTACAACCAGGTGCTGGCCGACCTTGTAGAAGCGGAAAAACTCCTGCCCGATGACGCCTCGACCCGGAACCGGGCGCAAAAAAGCACGGCCAAGGCCCTGCGTGCAAGGCTGCACCTGTATCGCGAGCAGTGGGAGGAGGCCGAACGGTATGCCTCCGAAGTCATTGCAAACAGCAAATATGAGTTGGTAAAGCCCTACAAAACCTTTTTCACCGCGCCCTTCCTCACGAAGGAATCCGTCTTTGAACTCACTTTTTCGCTGAGTGATAAAAACGGTTACTGGAGCACCTGGTTTCCAAGTTCGCTGGGAGGGGGACATTCCCTGAAGCCGTCCGACAAGATTGTCGAAAAACTGAACGACCCGGCCATCGGAGGGAGCCGGAATGTGTTGATAGCCGGCACAGGGCTTACCCTGCACACCCCTTTTTACGGCCCTACGACAGGCATTAGCCCGTTCTACCTGATACGCATTGCCGAGCTGTATCTGATTCGCGCCGAGGCACGGGCCAAAAAAGCATCGCCCGATCTGGCCGGCGCCGTACAGGATTTGAACGCCGTTCGCGAAAGGGCCGACGTGCCTGCATGGGAAAATACCACCGACCGGGAGCAAATCATCGCAGCCATTGAGGAGGAAAACAACGTGGAGTTTCCCTTTGAAGCCCATCGCTGGTTCGATCTGGTCAGAACCCGCAGAGCCGATGTGGTGCTGGGCGTAACCAACAAGAATTACTGGCTCTTTCCCATCCCCCAGTCGGATATACTTTCCGATCCGGATGTGGAACAGAACCCCGGATATTAATCAACACCTTTATAACAACAAAATTTACAGCAAAATGAAAAAGTATTTTATCACACTGATTTTATCCCTTTGCGCCACGCTGTTGCCGGCGCAACCGTGGAGCGGCGATTTCCGGCTGGTGCTGGCGGGCGACTGCAACCTGCATCAGAAGCTTTCCATCTATGACGATCCGGAATTTCTCGCCTTCTTCAAGCGGATTCAGACGGCCGACGCCGCGTTCCTGAACATCGAATCGCAGGTGCGGCCCGAACTCTATCCCGCACCGGGGCCGGGTTCACACGCCTTCAGGTCGGGCGGAATTTATCTCTATTCGCCGGACTGGATTCTGGACGAATTTAAGTGGGCGGGATTCAACCTGTTTTCCGTAGCCAACAACCATTCCTTTGATTACGGCGAAGCCGGACTCCGCGCTTCCGTAAAGGCCATCCATGAAAGGGGACTGGTTTATGCCGGCGCCGGCGAGAATCTGGCGCTGGCGCGCGCGCCGAAATTCCTGGACACCAAGCATGGCCGGGTGGCGCTGATTGCCATCTCCTCGACGCTCCTGCCGGGCAGCTGGGCCGGACGGCAGCGTGCAGACCTGCCCGGACGCTTCGGCATTAATCCGCTGCGGTATAGAACCACTTATACGGTGAAACCCGAAACCCTCAAGGTGCTGCGCGAAGTGGCCGCGCTGGGACGACCCTCGTTTTCCTCTTCGAAGGCCTCCGAAAACAGCCCGGTCAGACTGGGCGAGGCCATCTACAAGGCCGGCGACACACCCGGCATACAAACGGAAGGCGAACAGAGCGACGTCGACGAACTGCTGGGGTCGATCCGGGACGCGCGGCAGCAGGCCGACTGGGTGATCGTGACCATCCATGCGCATGAGGGATCGCCCTACACGGTGTCCAAATCGGCCCAGTTCATAGAGGATTTTGCCCATAAGGCCATCGACGCCGGGGCCGACGTGTTTGCCAATCACGGGCCGATGGATCCGCGAGGCGTCGAACTCTACAAGGGTAAGCCCATCTTCTACGGCATCGGCAACTTTGCCTTCGATGGACATGTACAGCCGGTTCAGCCGGAAGAACGGTACGAGCAGGCCGGTCTGCCGAAAAACAGTATCAATTCCGACCTGTGGGTCTATTCGCAGCCCGACGGCGCAGACAATCCCATCTATCGGCCGTGGAGGCAGGAATCGCGCGAAAGCGTGGTGTATGAACTGATCTTCAGCCACGACGGAAAGCTGAAGCAAATCGCCCTTGATCCCATTTCACTCCTGTGGGCCAAAGGTCCCGATGCGGAGAAGAAGCCCGAGACCCGGGCGTTTCATACCCGCGCCGGCGTTCCCGGCCCCGCGTCGCCGGAGGTCGCCAAACGGGTCTTCGAGCGCATAACCAAACAGTCCGCGGCGCTGGGCACCAAAGTGACCGTCTCGAACGGACGCGGCTTTATCCAAATAGAACAAAAATGATCTGATTTTCTTTCGGGCTGAAACTTCAACGTCAGGAACTGCCCCCCCTTGCGCCGGTATCGGGTACAGGCTTTTACGCCGTACCCTGATACCGGGCGTGCGGGGAAAACAGTCGGCCTGCGTGCAGACGCTCCGCCCCCGCAGAGGAATCTCCCTTTCCATTAAAACAATAAAACAACTCATGTTACAAGCATCCGGGCTTATCCCTCGCCGACAGTACCGTCTGGCGCCTCCCGCCATGGGGTTGATCCCCCTGTAGACTGGATGGGGACTCCCATGCAGACTGGAGGGGGATTCCCATGCAGGCTGGAGTGGGACCCCCCTGTAGACTGGAGTGGGACTCCCCTGTAGACTGGATGGGGACCCCCATGCAGACTGGAGGGGGACTCCCATGCAGGCTGGAGTGGGACTCCCCTGTAGACTGGAGTGGGACTCCCATGCAGACTGGATGGGGACCCCCATGCAGGCTGGAGTGGGACTCCCATGCAGGCTGGAGGGCGACCGACCTCTGCATTAGAGGCGGGTCAACCTGTGGCGCCGGAGGCCCGTCCGCTGTGCTTTATTTAGCGGGAATAACCTGATTGCCTGCTGCATGGAGGCTGTTCGACGGATGATGCGTGGCATGAATAAAAAACATACAATATGATTCGTAAAAAAATAGCTGTCTTCCTGTCATTGAGTTCCGTCTTCCTCTCGCTACATGCCGAAGGGGAAAGCGACATTGCAGCAGACAAAAAGCCGGTAGGCATTGACTTTTTTACCCGGGTATACAGTATTTCCAACCTGAAGGAAAAGGATGGAAATATCTTTTTCATCCTGGGAAAACCGGACCGGGAAACGGATACGTATCCGCGAGACCTCTATCAGTTAGTGGACGGCCAGGCCATCAGGTTAACCCGTTCGGGAAATGTATCCGATTATTTCTTTTGGGAAGACGATCTTGTTTTCAGGCATATCGGAGACCCCAAAGACAGGGAAAAGGTAAGAAGAGGCGAACCGCTTACCGTATTTCAGAAACTAAGTCCGACAGGCTTTCAGGAATCTGCCGAATGGCTGCGTCTGCCTTTTTTCGCAGGACAAATACTGTGGATCGATAAAGAGCATTTTTTCTATACTTCCTCATACGATCATCATTTTCAGCTCTTGCTGAAGGAGAGCAACGGAGATGTGCGGGAAGCGCGGAAAAAGAGAGAAGAAAATAAAAGATTCCGCGTCTTCGACGAATATCCTTTCTGGATCAACGGGAGGGGAGACATCAGCGGGCTGCGTACACACCTGTATTACTATGACCGTGGAAAAAGGACGCTCCTGACCGATACGCTGGGTTCCTCCTCCGGCTTTGAATTAAGCCCCGACAGGAAAACCCTGATATATACGGACCGGGAGGCATACTACGGCAAAGCCCCCGGTGGAGCCGGGCGCCTGATTGCGCTTGATGTGGAAACGCTGACAAAAAAAGAAATACAGCTGCCGGAAAAATCCACCGGAGGAGGCGTACAGTTTCTGAACAGTGACGAGATTCTTTTAACCGTCCGCAGCGCCGGACCGCAGAAAGGCAAAGACCTGTCGGGCATTTGTCGCCTGCACCTGAAAACGGGGGAACTCACACGGATATACGACGGGAAGTTATACAGCGTCGGCAACAGCATCGGATCCGATATTGGCGGCGGCGGCGGCGCCAAAATCACCTCCGACGGTGAAGGAATCCGTTTCGTTACCACGCATATCGATCATGCGCCTTTGATCCATGTCAGTTACGGGGACGCCAAAGTCACCTTTCTGACGAAAGCCGGGGCAACCATACAGGAATACCTGCCCTATAAAGACGGATTCCTTGCGGTCGCACAGGTAGAACAGCAGGGAAGTGAAATCTGTTTTATCGACAGGAACGGATCGCTGTCGCCGTTAAGTTCCGTCAACAAGCCGGTATTTGATGCACATCATGTGGTCAAGCCCGTTGAGGTTACGTTCGTCAACGAAGACGGCAGAACGTTAAACGGCTTTGTCCTGCCGCCGGTGAACCGTCAAAAAGGGAAAAAATATCCCGGCATACTGGACATTCACGGCGGCCCGCGGTCGGCTTACGGCACGGTATTTTTCCATGAAATGCAATACTGGGCCAGCCAGGGTTACGCCGTATTGTTCACCAATCCCACCGGCAGCACCGGCAGGGGCGTTGAATTTACCGACATCAAAGGGAAATGGGGCGCGGTGGATTATCGCGATTTAATGGCCTTTGTAGATGCCGCCCTGCAGCAAATCGACTTTATCGACGGAAACCGTTTGGGCGTAACGGGAGGATCCTACGGAGGTTTTATGACCAACTGGATTATCGGACATACGGACCGGTTCAAGGCAGCCGCTTCGCAGCGCGGCATGTCGTCCTGGTTTTCTGTCGCTATCGGCGGTAATGCCCACGATTATGCCTTTTCCAACATAGGAACCGACGCCTGGACCAACAGCGACCTGTTTTGGGAACAGTCCCCTTTAAAATATGCCGACCGGGTGAAAACGCCGACGCTCTTCATCCACACCGAAGAAGACTACACGGCGCCCATGTGGGAAGGCATACAGATGTATTCCGCGCTTCGGTATTTCAACGTTCCCGCACGCATGGTTCTCTTCAAAGATGAGAACCACAGCCTCTCCCGCAGCGGCAAACCGGTCAATCGAATCAAACGCCTGGCCGAAATTACCGGATGGTTTGATACCTGGCTCAAACAATAAACAGACCTCATCATGATGTATAAAAAGCTTGCAGCCCTGCTTTTGCTGGGCGCCACGCTATCCTCTTTACATGCCGGCGAAAAGGATACGCTCACAGAAAAAAAGCCGGCAGGCATTGATTTCTTTACGCAGGTATATCGCATTTTCAACCTGAAAGAAAAAGACGGGAATATCTTTTTCATCCTGGAAAAACCGGACCGGGAAACGGACGCTTATCTCCGCGACCTCTATCAGCTGATTGACGGCCAGGCCGTCCGGTTAACCCGTTCGGGGAATGTATCCGACTATTTCTTTTGGGAAGACGGTATTGTTTTCAGGCAAACCGGAGACCCTGAAGAGGTTGAAAAGGCAAGAAGAGGCGAACCGCTCACCGTGTTCCGGAAATTAAATCCCAAAGGCTATCAAAAAGTCACCGAATGGCTGCGTTTGCCTTTTGAGGCGGAACAAATTCAATGGATCGACAAAGCGCATTTTTTCTATACTTCGTCATACGATCATCATTTTCAGCTCTTGCTGAAAGCGAGTAACGGCAATGAACGGGAAGCGCGGAAAAAGAGGGAAGCAAATAAAAAATACCGCATCTTCGACGAATTTCCTTTCTGGTCCAGCGGGAGGGGAGACGTCAGCGGGCTGCGTACACACCTGTATTACTATGACCGCGGGAAAAGTACGCTCCTGACCGATACGCTGGGTTCCTCTTCAGGCATTCAATTAAGCCCCGACAAAAAGACTTTGCTATATACGGACCGGGAAGCATACTACGGCAATGCCTCCGGTGGAGCCGCTCATTTCATTGCGCTTGATGTGGAAACACGGACAAAAAAAGAAATACAGCTGCCCGAAAAATCCACCGGAGCATGTGTACGGTTTTTGAATAATGACGAGATTATACTGGCCGCCCGCAGCGCCGGACAGGAAAACCCGCCGGCCCTTTACCGCCTGCATCTGAAAAGCGGCAAAACCACGAAACTGTACGAATCCGACGTCTATGAACCGGGCAACCGCATCGTTTCCGATGCGCCGAGCGGTGGCGACGCCGGAATCACTTTCGACGGGAAAGGCATTCGTTTTATCGCAACCGCGGTCGATCATGCGCCTTTGATCCATGTAAGTTACAGGGACGCCAAAGTCACCTTTCTGACGAAAGCCGGGGCAAGCATACAGGAATATATTCCCTTTAAAGACGGATTCCTTGCAGTTGCACAGGTGGAACAGCAGGGCAGTGAAATCTGTTTTATTGACCGGAAAGGATCGCTGTCACCGCTGAGTTCCATCAACAGGCCGTTATTTGATGCGCATCATATCGTCAAGCCCGTTGAAATTACGTTCACCAATGAAGAAGGACAAAAATTAACCGGCTTTGTTCTGCCGCCGGTGAACCGTCAAAAAGGGAAAAAATATCCCGGCATACTGGCTGTTCACGGCGGCCCGGGATATACTTACGGCACGGTTTTTCTCCACGAAATGCAATACTGGGCCGGTCAGGGTTATGCCGTATTTTTCACCACTCCCGCAGGAAGCCGGGGACGGGGGAAGGCCTTTGCCGACCAGCAGGGAAAGGTTGGTGATGCTGATTACAGAGATATTCTGGCATTTACAGACGCCGTTTTAAAACAGACCGATTTTATTGATGAAACGAAAACAGGACTGACAGGCGAGTGGTATGGGGGATTCCTGACAAACTGGGTGATCGGACATACCGGCCGTTTTAAGGCGGCCGTTTCGCAGGGCGGTATCTCTTCATGGCTGACTTTCAGCAATATTTCCGACATCGGACATGCCTTTGCGCTTGCCGGTAGCGGCGCAGACGTCTGGAAGAATTACAGTGAATTTTGGGATCGCTCTCCACTCAAATATGCCAGTCAGATTCAAACGCCCACGTTATTGCTGCATGGTGAAGACGACTGTCGTTCCCCTTTGAACGAAGGGGTGCAGATGTACGATGCACTTCAGTATTTCGGAGTACCCTCCCGGATGGTCATCTTCAAAGGGGAGGACCATCATCTTTCCCGTTCGGGCAAACCGGCGAGCCGAATAAAGCGACTGGAGGAAATTACGCAATGGTTTAACAGGTATCTTAAAGAATAATCCGCGTTTTTTTGACAAGCTGTCGAAATCTGTCAGATGTGCCGCAGAGGCTGTCTCCAAAGCGAGACAGCCTCTGTTTTTATGCTGTCATACCTGTGGCGCAAAAGGAGTGGATGCAGAGGGCAGGCGGTTGAAAAAAGGGAAACAGACGGTATTCGGCTTCAAGCGGCGCCTTGATATACTGAAAACCAAATAAATGGATGTTGACCCTGTGGCTGCTCCCCCTGAAGCCAAATCTTCGGGGAGTCCGAACCTATGTGTTCGGGGAGTCCGAACCCATGCGTTCGGGGTGACCGAACCTATGCGTTCGGGGTGGCCGAACCTGTGGGTTCGGGGTGGCCGAACTTCAGTGACGGGTAGCAGAGATCAGATCGTATGCAGCCCTGGCTGCCTGTTCAAGGATATCCTCTTCGCCGGGAATGCTGCGATGCCGCATCAATATCTTCCCGTCGCAGATGACGGTGTCGACGCAACTGCCGTTGGCCGCAAAGACGAGATTCGAGACAAAGTTGAAATTCGGTGTAAAGACGGGCATGGTCAGGTCAATCAGGCAAAGGTCAGCCAGACGGCCCTCTTCGATACGTCCCGCCTCCAGTCCGGCGAGTTTGGCTCCGGCCTCCGTAGCGGCATAGAGCATCTCTTCGCAGGGCAGCGCCTGGGGATCGTTTCGCCAGGCCTTCCCAAGCAGGGAGGCCAGTTTCATTACTTCCACCATGTCCAGGTTGTTGGACGACGAACAGCCGTCCGTGCCCAGTCCGACCGTCACGCCGGCTGCACGCATCTCACTGTACTTAAACCGGTATCCCGATGCCAGTTTCATATTGGAGGCCGGATTGTGTACCACTTTCACGCCGTATTCCGCCAGCAGTGCGATTTCATCTTCATCCACATGCAGCGCGTGTGCCAGCGACCATCGCGGCGAGAGTATGCCCAGCCGGTGGAGGTAGCGGACAGGGGTCGTGCCGAAGCGTGTACGGCACTGTGCCACTTCGTCTTCCGTTTCGGAGAGGTGTATCTGGATCGGCAAGTCATGCGCTTCGGCAAACGCATGTGCCCATTGCAGCAGTTCGCCCGAAACGGTGTAAACGGCATGAGGCCCCAGCGCCAGGCGGATACGCGGATTGCGGGAGGCGGAGGCATGAAAGCGGGAGGTAATCCGTTGACGGGCCTTTTCCGCCAGCTCCGGCCGGAAATGGTCGAAACAGGCTTCCGAAAGCACGGCGCGCAGCCCCATCTCCTCGACGGCGGCACAGGTGGCATCCAGGTGGTGGTACATGTCGAAAAACGTCGTTGTCCCGCTTTTGATCATCTCTATACAGGCCAGTCTGGCGCCGTGGTAGACGTCTTCCTCCGTCAGTCTGGCTTCATTCGGCCAGATTTTCTCGTTGAGCCAGGTCATCAGCGGCATGTCGTCGCCAAAGCCGCGAAAGAGTGTCATTGCGGCGTGCGTGTGCATGTTCATCAAGCCGGGAATGACCGCTTTGCGGCTGCCGTCGATGACCGTGGCGCCCGGCGGCGCGTCAATGGCCGGAGCCACGCGCCGGATACGGTTTCCCACAATGTGAATATCCGTGGGGACACCGTTCAGTTCGGCTGATTGTATCAGTATTTCCACTGTTTTTCCCGTTTATTTCCAGTTTCTGTAAAACTCCGCAACGGCTTCGATGCCGGTGTAGAAACGTTCCAGTCCGAAGTTTTCGTTGGGCGAGTGAATGGCATGGCGTTCCAGACCGAATCCCATCAGCACCGTCTTGACGCCCAGTATCCGTTCAAACGCCGGGACAATCGGGATGCTGCCACCGCGACGCATGGCCAGCGGTTTCTTGCCGAAGGCGAGGGTGAAGGCCCGTTCGGCCGCCCGGTAAGCCGGCAAATCCACGGGACAGACGTATGCCTGGCCGCTGTGGGAGCGGGTCACCTGCAATTTGACACCCTCCGGTGCAGCGGCGCTCAGGTGGTCGATGAACAGTTGCGTGATGCGCGCGGCGTCCTGATGAGGCACCAGCCGGCAGGAGACTTTGGCACAGGCTTTTGAGGGCAGTACCGTCTTGGCGCCTTCGCCCGTGTAACCGCCCCAGATACCGCACACATCGAACGAGGGACGGCAACTGTTTCGCTCCAGCGTCGAATAGCCGGCCTCGCCAAAGAGGGCTTCCACGCCGATCGCCTGCCTGTATGTCGCTTCGTCGAACGGCGCCTGTGCCATCATTTCCTTTTCTTCGGGCGAAAGTTCCTGCACGTCGTCATAAAAATGCGGAATCGTAATCCGCCCGTGGCCGTCCGTCACATCCGCCAGCAGACGGCACAGCACATTGAGGGGATTGGCTACGGCGCCTCCGAAATGGCCGGAATGCAGGTCGCGGTTTGGCCCCGTCACTTCAATTTCCCAGTAGGCCAAACCCCGCAGACCGGTGGTCAGCGAAGGCACGTCCTCACTGTACATGCTTGTATCCGAAACCAGTATCACATCGGCTTTCAACAGGTCGCGATGCGCCCGGCAGAAGGGTTCCAGATGAGCCGAACCGGTTTCTTCTTCACCTTCCACGATGAATTTCACGTTGCAACCCACTCCTCCTGTCCGCAGAGCCGTTTGAAAGCCCTTCAGCTGAATCATCAGCTGTCCCTTGTCATCATCTGCACCGCGTGCCCAGACGGAACCCTCGCGTATGGCCGGTTCAAACGGGTCGCTTTTCCACAGTTCCAGCGGCTCGGGCGGCATCACGTCGTAATGGCCGTATACCAGCACGGTGGGCGCGTCCGGCGAAAACATGCGCTCGCCGAAGACAACCGGGTGGCCTGCCGTGGGTATCACCTCGGCCCGGTCTGCTCCCGAAGCCAGCAGAAGATTTTGTACAAGTGCGGCGCAGGCCTGCATGTCGGCCCGATGCGCCTGTTGCGAACTGACGGAGGGGATGCGCAACAAATTGAACCATTCCGCCAGGAAGGGTTCCCTGTTTTCTCGAATATAGGTTTTGATCGACATTGCGTTTTGTTTAAGAGAAGGGGTGCACGGAAGACGGAATCCCTGCACCCCTGACTCTGTGTCTGCGGCCGTGCCGGCTTATTTCAGGATCAGTTTATGCACATCCGTTCCCCGGGCCGTTGCCACTTTCAGCAAATAGAAGCCGCGGGGCAGGGAATCAAGCGCGATGGAGGCCTGCTGCCCGACGGCCTGCCGGGCCACGACCCGGCCCGACATGTCAACCAGTGTGAGCATGGCCGGAGCGGCATCCCGTATCCGGACCGTCACAAAGCCGGTCGAGGGGTTGGGATAGACGGTTGACGAAGGGCTTGCTTCCGGAGCGATTGCCGACGTGCCCCCGTCCGACAGATAGACATGGCGGAAGGTGTTTGACCACTGGGTCGTATATCCTCCGTGGCCGTCCGGTATTTTCTCCGTTTCGGCTATGATGTTTCCCCGTTCGTCGAAGAGCGTTTCGAGCAGATAAGCGACCTCCCAGTTTTCGTTTCCAACCGGTTTGAAGTAGCTCTCGACGCATTTGTCCGCGCCTTCATAAGTGATTTCAACCCTGTCGTGCAGTACCCATTCGCCTTCCGTTTCTCCGCCATCAAAGCGGTCGTATCCGGCCAGGCGGTCGAAGCGGTCATAATGCAATTCATGGCGCCTCGTCGCTTTCAGTCCCTTTCCGAAGGGGATGGAATCCATGACCGTGACCGGATTACCTTTTTCGTTGTATGCAACGGTGGCCGTCAGGCTATTCAACTCCCATACGCCTTCGCCGAGGGAAAAGTAGGAACATGACCTGACCGGCATGCCGTTTGCATTGTAATGAACGACGGCCCTGGCATAGGTCTGCCACACTCCCTCGATGAACTGCAGGCTGGAGATGCCGTCCTGCACGAGGTATCCGTCTTCGCGGGTATAGGTATATTCCAGTTTGAGTTTTTCGTTCGCGAGTCCGTCGTAGTTGAAATCCGTATACCCTTCTTCCAGTGTCACCCATCCTTCTTCGTTATACGTGAAACCCACCCGACGGTGCAACTCTCCGTCATAAAAGGTATAGGTGGAATCGGGCTGTTGGCCGGCCGTTTCCGCCCGCAGGGCGACTCCGCGCGTCACCGACGGCCTGTTCATCATCCGCAGCATGGATGTTTTTGCTGTTTCGCTTCTTGAAACCTGTGCCGGTAACAGCCAGGGAAACAGACTTAATAGCAGTATAAACTTTTTCATATGCAATATAGTTTAAAAAAAAACAGTGTTTGCTTCGACTTTGCAAACGTAGATATAAATTCCGAGATATTTCTGGCGATCCGGCGCAAAATCCCGTAAAGAATGTAAAAGAAGACAGCCTCTTTGCCGGCTGCCGGACCGGTGAACGCGACACGGCGTCAATGCGCAGGGCAGCGGGGAACGCAAGGCAGCATCTCGAAAGCGTCTGCGTCTTTCCATACGGGGAAGCGGGTTCGCAACGATTCGAGCATGGATTTTTCCAACGTGCAGGTGAGGAGTATTTCTCCGGCATCGCCGGCGTCTGCCAGTTTTTCGCCCCGGGGCGAATAGAGGGCCGAACCGCCGTGAAAGGCATGTCCCGCCCCGTCGATGCCGGTACGGTTGACGCCGCAGACGCAGGCCTGATTTTCGACCGCCCTGGCGGGGAGCAGAATCCGCCATGCGTCGCTGCGCACGGCGGGCCAGTTGGCGCAATAGAGCAGCAGGTCATAGGCATTGGCGACGTTGCGGCTCCATACCGGAAAACGCAGGTCGTAGCACACCAGCAGGCAGATGTTCCATCCGCGGAAGGAGACGGTCAGGCGTTTCGTGCCCGCTTCGAGGTACCGGTCTTCGCCGCCCGCGCGAAAGAGGTGACGCTTGTCGGCATGAAAGAGGCGACCTTCGGGAGTGACGAAAAACGCGCGGTTGTAGTATTTTCCGTTTTCCTCGGCCATGAAACTGCCCGCAAGGGCGATCCGGTATGCCTGCGCCCACTGCTTCAGCGTGCTCGCCGTTTCACCCTCCATGAGGTCGGCCAGTTCGGGATCGCGTATGGAGCCGGTGGTAAACAGTTCCGGCAAAACGGCCAGGTCGGTACGGCCGTCGAGCTGCCGGAGCAGTGTACCATAATGTACCAGATTGGCGGCACGGTTTTCCCACACGATGGCTGTCTGGATGATGCTGACACGCAGGCTGTCTTTTTCCATTCCGGCACGCATTTGCATTACAGTTCGCCGAAGCGGTCCCGATGCCGTCCGCTCATGCCCCTGTAATAGGAGCGAATGGTACGGATGTCGGAGTCGGCATTGCCGGTGGGATAAAACGTGGAGCCGATGCCCAGTTCCTTGCGCCCGTAGTCGATATAGGCCATCTGGATAGGCACCTGTGCTTTGAGGGCGATGTAATAGAATCCCCGTTTCCATTCGTTCACCTTCCGTCGCGTACCTTCGGGCGTAACGACCAGCCAGAAGGACTTCCGCTGTTTAAATTCTTTGGCCAGCTGTTCGGTTTTGGAGGTGTTTTTCCTGCGGTTGACAGGGATGCCTCCCAGTATCCTGAACAGGAGGCCAAGGGGCGGAAAAAACCATTCTCTTTTGATCAGGAAGCTCACCCGCCGTCCGATGGCCATGCCGAAAAGCTGTCCTACCAGAAAGTCAAAATTGCTGGTGTGCGGCGCCAGACAGATCACGCATTTGGGGATATTTTCGCCCGCAGGGCCGAGTTTCCATCCCAGCAGGTTTAACAGCCATCTGCTTAACGCTTTTCTCATGGCTGCCTCCTGTCGGAAGGGTTACGGAGCGTCTGTTTTTTTTTCCTGTTTCCTGTCATATTGCTTTTTCTTTTTTCGATTTTACGGAGGGCAAAGTTAATGAATAATTCTGCCGTGACCGGAGATGCAGGATTTTTTAATGTGTCCTGCCGTAAGCTGAAGCTCAATGTCGTCAAGTTAAGAGGAATCCTGTAAAAGGCCACTGGAGATTACTCAAAAAGTATTGGAATGAATAATCCAATGGCTTTTTATGTGATTGCTCTTAACTTGACGACATTGGGCTTTAGCTCCCGGAGGGTGAATTGCAAAAGGGCGCACGCTATACGCCGACGGCGTACGGGATTTTGAAATGCAGCCGCTTCTTTGTAAAGCGGCATCCGGCAGGAATCGGGACTCGCAACCCTCTGAACCGCACCCCTGAAATGCCTCTCCGGTCTCCCGTCAACTATTTTCAGTATATTTGCCCTCAACGATCTCCCGCCGGAGCGGGGAAAACTTCTCTCGCCGGAGCGGGACCGATCGTACAAATCAAGGTGAACAGATGAAGATTTTTGCAGTAGAGATGAATTATGCCGCTTACAATAAAGCACCGTATCATACGTTAGAACAGCAGGAACCGGTGATTTTCATGAAAGGCGATGCGGCGCTGAAAGACGGAAAACCGTTTTTTATGCCCGGTTTCTCGTCCGAGGTGCACGGCGGAGCGGCGCTTGTGATTAAAATCAACCGGCTGGGCAAGCATGTTGCCGAACAGTTTGCACACCGCTATTACGGAGAGGTGACGGTGGGGATTGACTTCACGGCATGTGACCTCCACAGGCAACTGAAGGACCGGGGGCTGCCCTGGGAAATCAGCAAAGCATTTGACGGTGCGGCCGTTGTGGGGAGATTTCTGCCGCTTTCGAGTGCGGGCGACATTCGCGAACTGGAGTTTCACCTGGACCTGAACGGGCGGACGGTGCAGACGGGACATACGGGCAATCTGATTTTTTCCGCAGACGAGATCGTCTCCCGCATAAGCCGCTTCTTCACCCTGCGCATGGGCGACCTGATTTATACCGGTACGCCGGCAGTCACCGGGGCGGTACATATCGGCGACCGGTTGCAGGGATACCTCGGCAACTGCAAATTACTTGATTTTTATGTGCGTTAAATGATGAATGGAACAAAAATACGGAAAGGTACGGCAATGATGCGGACCGGCCTGGCGCTGCTGACCGGCCTGGCGCTGGCGGGCACGGTTTGGGCGGACGGCAGTCTTTATGCTTCCCGGTCCGTTCTGTCGGAAGGCAAATGGGTCAAGATTCGCGTGGATAAAACGGCTGTCTACAAACTCTCCCACGCCGACCTGCGAAAGATGGGTTTTGCCGATCCGGCGAAAGTGTCCGTACACGGCTACGGCGGCTGGATGCTGGAGGAGGATTTTTCCAAACCCTATATTGACGATCTGCCGGCCCTCCCCGTCTATCGCACAGCCGACGGCATCCTGTTCTACGGCAAAGGCCCCGTCAGGTGGGCGTATGGCTCGGACCCGTACGCCTCCGGAGGAAGCAGTCTGTTCTTTCATGACAATAATCCGTACTCCATGTACGGATACTATTTCGTGACGGATGCCACGCCCGTGAACGACATGGCGACGACGCCCTCCGCCGCCGGCGCCGCAGTGCAGATCACAACCTTCGACGATTACAGGGTGCATGAAAAGGAAGAGGTGTCGGTCAACAACTCCGGCCGGGAACTGTTCGGCGAAGGCTTTGAAAGCGTCCTGACGCAGCATTTCACTTTCCCGACGCCCGGCATCACGACAGACCCGGGGCTGATTACCATCCGCTTCATATCGAGAGGCAGCGGCATGGGATCGTCCGGAACGGTGTCGCTGAGCGTGGACGACCGGTTGCTGTTCAACGACGGAACGATCCGGCAGGAAAGCATGGATTCCGAGGCGTACATGTATACAAAGGGCGTTTCGCTGTTCCGTGCGGTTCCGTGGGAGGATGAAAAAAAGGAAACGACCCGGGTGACGGTAAACTACAGCGCCGCCGGTCATACCAATGTCCGGCTGGATTACCTCCGGCTGCAAATGAAACGGCAGTTGAAGTCGTATGGCGAAGCCTGCACGTTTTTCCGGAGTCTGGCCGCCTGCGGCAACACGTCGCAGTTCACGATTCGGGAGGCGACGGCCGGCATGGCTGTGTTTGACGTGACGGACGGCCTCCATACGGCGCTGATGGAGACGACGCTGAACGGCAGCGAACTTTCCTTTACGATACCGGCCGATCCCGCATTGCGCGAATTTGCGCTGGTGGACCCGTCCGCCGCCTTCCCCACGCCTGAAACGGTGCGCGAGGTCGCCACCCAGAATCTTCATGGCCTGCCCCAAACCGACATGGCGATTGTGGCTTCGGCGGCCTTCGTCGCCGAAGCCGAACGGCTGGCTCAATATCACCGAACGCATACCGGAATCAGCGTCGTGGTGGTGACGCCGGAACAGGTGTATAACGAATTTTCGAGCGGTACGCCCGACGCCACCGCGATTCGCCGGATGATGAAGATGTTCTACGACCGGCGTACCTCCGCCGCCGACGCGCCACGCTTCCTGCTGCTTTTCGGCGACGGCTCCTGGGACAACCGGCAGTTGACCGCCCAGTGGAAAACAATCAACATGGAAAACTTCATCCCGACCTATCAGACCCGCAATTCCCTGAACGCCGCTTCACTGGTGATCGAAGACTATTTTGCCTTCCTGGCCGACAACGAGGGGACGATGCCTCACACCAGCCAAATTCTGCTGGGCGTCGGCCGTTTTCCGGTGCGCACGCCGGAACAGGCCGTGGCCGCGGTAGACAAGGTTATTGCCTATATGGAGAATCGGGATGCCGGAAGCTGGAAAAACAACCTCTGCTTTGTGGCCGACGACGGAAGCAATGCGGACGGATATACCCTCATTCACATGTCGCAGTCGTATCAGCTGACGCAAAGTCTGGAAACCTCTCATCCCGAATTTCTGTCGAACAAGATATTCTTCGATGCCTACCGGAAATCAAATACGGGTGGAATGGCCGGTTATCCCGACGTGGAAGCGGCCATAGTCAAACAGCTGAAGGAAGGCGCCCTGATGATCAACTATACCGGCCACGGCAACGACAATTCCTGGAGCGACGAACACGTCGTCACGGACCGGTTCATCCGGCAGGCAACCTATCCGCATCTGCCGCTGTGGATTACGGCCACCTGCGACTTCGCCCCCTTTGACGCCTTCGGCACTTCGGCCGGCGAAAACGTCTTCCTCAATCCGAAAAGCGGCGGGATCGCCCTTTTCACCACTACACGGGTGGCCTATACCACCACCAATTTCGACATCAACCGGGAACTGAACAAATACCTGTTCGACCGCGTGGACGGTCGCCGGATGACGCTGGGCGAAGTAGCGCGGGAAACCAAGCAGCACTATAAAAACATCGACCGGGCGCGTTTCATACTCATCGGCGACCCGGCCCTGACGCTGGCCTATCCGGATTATCACATCCGGCTGACGGAAATCAACGGACGGCCGCTTTCGGACGATACGGTCACTTTCAAGGCAACGGAGCGGATCACGATCAAAGGCGAAGTGTATGATCCGGACAACCGGAAGGCAACGACATTCAACGGCTCGCTGGCCGTCACCCTGATGGACAGTGAACAGACCATTACCACGCTGGACAACAACCGGACAGGCACGCCGTTTGCCTATACGGACTATCCGAACACGCTGCAAAAGGTCAATGACCTGGTTCGCAACGGCGAATTTTCCTTTTCTTTTATCGTCCCCAAGGACATTTCCTATTCCAACCGCCCGGGGAAGATGAGTTTGTATGCACTGGACGCAACGGCCAACACGGAAGCGCAGGGCGTCTTCAAGCAGTATCTGGTCGGCGGAACGGCCGTCAATACGGAAGGCGACACGGAAGGGCCTGCCATCCGTGCGCTGTACTTCAACGACAGTACATTCACGGACGGCAGCAAGGTGAACAGCACGCCTTTCTTCGTGGCCGTGCTCTGGGATCAGAGCGGGGTCAACATCGGCGGAAGCAGCGTCGGACACGATGTGACGCTGACCGTCGACAACGATCCGTCAATGAGCTACAACCTGAATGCTTACGTGGACGCACAGGCTGACGGCAAGGGAGAAAACATCGTCCGCTTCCCGATGCCGGCGATGACTCCCGGACGGCACACGGCGGAATTTAAAGTTTGGGACGTATTGAATCACTCGACCACACAGGTCATTACCTTCGAGGTGATAGACAACCTCAAGCCGCAGATTCTCGAACTGACGGCCGGCCCGATACCGGCCCGCGAGAGCATCACCTTCATGCTGCATCACAACCGGCCGGAGTCGCAGATCAGCGTCGCCATTCAAATCTACGACATGAGCGGACGCCTCCAGTGGCAACATGAAGAAAGCGGCGCTTCCGACCTGTTCAAGGCTTATACGGTGACGTGGAATCTGACCAACGGCAGCGGTACGCGGTTGCGTCCGGGCATCTACCTCTATCGAGCTTCCATCCGCAGCGGAACCTCTGCCGAAACGACCCGGACGAAACGGCTGATCATTTTGGGCCGGTAAGCCTGCCGAAAGCATCGCATATGCCTCAAACGGAAAAATCAAATGCAAAGGACCGATGACTGAACTCATTCGTTATCTCATCCGTTTCCTGTTGGGCGATCATGTTCCGGAAGAAGTTGCCGCTCGGGTGGGTTATACCTCCGACGGGGTCCTGTTTCCGCAGTATAAGGTTGTAATCATTCCCTCCGGCTTTTTCGATGGCGGGAAGTTTGGCAGGGCGGACTCTATGCCGGCGTTGCCGTTGCAACAGGTGGAAGATGTGCCGCTGCTGTTCGGACAGCCGACGGTGGACAGGGAGGGGGAGACGCTGCTCGTTCGGGCCGACCTCCTCGCCGGCGCTTTTTTCCTGCTGAGCCGTTATGAAGAAACCGTCCGGCGCGAGGTGCGCGATGTGCACGGACGGTTTCCCGGACGGGAATCCCTGCCGTTTCGCGCCGGTTTCATGCATCGCCCCCTGGTGGACGAGTACGGGCGTTTGCTTCGCCGGTGGCTGAGGCAAACGGGCGTGCCGGTGCAGGAACCGCCGCAGCGTATCCGCCACCTCAACCTGACGCACGACGTGGATGCGCCGTTTGCCTGCCGCACGTGGCGGAATGTAGTGCGTGGCCTTGCAGAGGGGAAAAACCTCCGGACGCTGCTTCACCTCAAGTTCGGCGCGCTGGAAAACGACCCTTTTTACACCTTCCCCTGGTTGCTGCGCGAAGACGGGCAAGCCCGGACGGCCTTCGGCGAGGCGCACTGCGACATCTATCTGTTTTTCAAGAGCGGGAAATCCGGTGAAAAGGCGGACAGGCCATACTGTGATTTGCACGGGAAGGAGATTCGCCAGCTGTATTCCCTCTTGCGGGACCACCGCGCCGAAGTCGGCTTGCATACCAGCTACCGGGCAGGTAAAAACCCTGCGCTGGTGACGGTTGAAAAAGAGCGCCTGCAACGGGCCTTCTCACGGAAGATATGTGTCAACCGCCATCATTTCCTGGCCACGCGGGAACCGGAGGACATGACTGCGCTCGAACAGGCCGGTATCACGGACGACTTCACGATGGGCTATGCCGATGTTGCCGGATTCCGTCTGGGGACGTCGCGGCCGGTACGCCGGATAGATGCGGTGAACCGGCGTCTGTCTGCGCTCACCCTGCATCCGCTGACGATCATGGATGTCACGCTGTCGGATTCCGGCTACATGGGCCTGAGCTTCGAGGAAGCGCTGGCCCATGCGGTACGCCTGACGGATGCGGTACGGCAGTGCAACGGCGAACTGACGCTACTCTGGCACAACACCTCGGTTGTGGAAGGTGAAGGATACCATCGAACGCTTTACGCTGCCCTCCTGAAGCAAATGATTCTTGATCTGCACACATGAAAATACTGATTCTTTGCGACCTGTTTCCTCCGGCTTTCGGGCCGCGCATGGGTTATCTGTGCAAATACCTGCGGCGGGCGGGCTGGGAACCTGTGGTGATTACCGAGTCTGTTCCCGACGAGACGTTTGCCTTTCTGAAAGAAGAGGTCGAAACGGTCCGCATCCGCTATTACCATGCCCGCGGGCGATTTTTCGGCGCGCTGGAATGGGGTTGTATCTTCCTGCTGGACCTCCTGTTCGGATACAAGGATTACCGGATGTATCGCAAGGCGCTCAAGCTCATCCGGAAACATCCGTTCCGGCTGGTGTTATGCAGTACCTACCGGACCTTCCCGCTTCCGGCGGCGCGCCGGATTGCCCGGAAAGCCAGGCTGCCGCTGGTGGCGGACTTGCGGGATATAGTCGAGCAGGCCGAAGGTCATGAATTTGTAGCTCATACCCTGCCCGGCTGGTGGGGGCTGGACCGATGGATCATATCCGCCTTCCTGAGGCACGGCCGGAGGCAGCGAAACCGCGTGCTCGGGGATGCCGCCCGCATCACATCCGTATCTCCCTGGCATGTGGCGTTATTGAAATCCTTCAATCCCCGTGTGGAACTGATCTACAACGGCTACGATCCCGAACTGTTTCATCCGGCGCCCGTCCGGAGCAGGCAGTTTTACATCACCTATACCGGGCGTATCATTTATGCCGGGCATACCCTCAACCGGGCTTTGCGGGACCCGGAACTGCTGTTCCGCGCACTGGTCCGGCTGGACGAAGAGCAGGTCATCACGCCGGAAACCTGCTGTGTCCGCTGGTTTACGGATGAAAAATCGCAGCAGTTCATCCGGCAGGAGGCCGAAAAATACGCCCTGACGAAATACATGGCCTTTTACAGCTACGTGCCGGCCTCGCGCGTGCCGGCGCTGCTCAACGAGAGCGCCGTCCTGCTGGTACTGACTAACCGGACCGGCGAACAGGGGCCGAAAGGCGTCATGACGACCAAGTTTTTCGAGGCCCTGGCCGTGGGAAAACCGGTTTTATGCGTTCGCGGCGACGAAGGCTGCCTGGAAGAAGTGATCAACCGCACCCGCGCCGGCCTTTCCGCACACCGGGCGGAAGAGGTTTACCGGTTTCTCGAAACGCACTACCGGCAATGGCAAGCAACCGGCCTGACAACCGTCGAGGCAAACCGGGAGGAAATCCGAAAGTTCTCCCGCGAGACGCAGGCCCGTCAGTTTATCCATATCTTTGAAGAAATTACGAACAGCCGATGAACCGAACCTTACATATCGTTGCCTTCAACATCCCCTGGCCGGCCGATTATGGCGGCGTGATAGACATTTACTGCAAACTGAAGGCGCTGCATGACTGCGGGATCAACATCATCCTGCACTGCTTTGAGTACGGCCGTCCGCGGGCTGCGGAACTCGAACGGGTCTGCGGGGAAGTCCATTACTACCGTCGGCGGACGGGCATCCGCAGCAACATCACCCGGCTGCCCTACAACGTCTATAGCCGCAAGGACCCGGCCCTGATAAACAATCTGCTGAAAAACGATTATCCGATACTGTTCGAGGGGCTTCACTCCTGCTATTGCCTGAAGGACGTGCGCCTGAAGAACCGGTTCAAGATTTTCAGGGAATGTAACATCGAACATGACTACTATCGCGAGATTGCACTGGCCGAAAGCAACCTGATCCGGAAATGGTTTCACCGGATCGAATCCAAACGCTTTGAACGGTATCAGAAAAATGCGGCCTGCGCCGACCTGATCATCGCCGTATCCCGCACCGATGCGGATTACCTGAGACGCACTTTTCCCGACCGGCGCGTGGCCTTTGTCCCCTGTTTTCACGGCAACAGCCGAATAACCGCCCTTCCGGGACAGTCGGATTTCCTGCTTTATCACGGAAAACTTTCCGTCAAGGAGAATGAAAAAGCTGCGCTTTACCTGATTGAAAACGTATTCGGCAAGCTGTCCTGCCGCTGCATCGTTGCCGGGATGCACCCTTCCGGCGTGCTGGAGAAGGCCGCCGCGCGCTATCCGAACATCACGCTCGAAGCCAGTCCTTCCCCGGCGCGCATCAGCGAACTGATCCGGAACGCCCAGGTCAACGTGCTGGTCACGTTTCAGGGCACCGGTCTGAAACTGAAACTGCTGAACAGCCTCTTTGCCGGACGGCATGTGGCGGTCAATTCGCTCATGCTGACCGGAAGCGGACTGGAACCGGTGTGCCACGTAGCCGACACGCCCGAACAGATGATACATCTCTGCCGTGAACTGATGAACAGGCCTTTTTCGCCGGATGAACTGCACGCCCGCGAAGCCTGTCTGCTGCCCGTTTTTTCCGACGCATACCAGGCCGGAAAACTGGTCGAAATGATCTTCCGACAGCGTTCACCGGAATCGTTTACACGCTAATCAGTCATTTCGTGCGGCGCGCCGTGTTTTCGGAAAGCATCTGCCCAATCATCAGCTTCATACCGTGGCCGTGCACTGTGGTTTTGACCTGACGGACCATCATCACGCCTTGGCGGATGCCAAAGCATGTGCAGCAATCGCATTGAAGATTTTATGAGCAGGAAACGTTTGCTGTACCGGACAGTGCCCGGATACACAGCGCTAAAATCATTCCGGACGGTCGCATCGGCCGTTGATTAAAATCAACAGCCATGAAAGAGCTTTGGGCCAAAGCCCGCGCAGACCGCCGATGCACACGGTTCCGCACGGGCTTTAGCCCAATTCTTTTTTATTGCCGTCTGCTTCAGCTGACGGCCCCCCTTTTACTCCGTAATAACCACCCTGTAACTCTTTCCTTCG
>JAISMO010000035.1 GCA_031276675.1 Tannerella sp. | reverse complement strand
CGTTGAACTTGCTCAAAAAAGATACCGGGAAAGAAAGCCTACGATCTAAACGACTTAAAGCTGCTTGGAATAAGGACTTCCTAATCGAATTACTCCAATTTTAATGCGTTGACCCTGGGAAAACCGCCCGGCCTTGTCCCTTGCAATAGCTGTCGCACAAAACCCCGTGGATCGCTTCTGGCGCCCCGTCTTCCTTCCACTTGAAATAATCGCAATATAACGTGAGTTCGACCCAAGAAAAACACAGTTGCTGCACCCGCCGTCCAAAAGGATACATTCCTGTTTCCGATTTCATTTGTTACCCCGTTTTCTTTTGCCGATCAACTTGTCGCTTACCCATCGAGGCGCCATGAAAGCCCCGACGATCAGGTAGGGATAATAGGTTACCAGCCTCCACAGCAGCGCCAAAGCCACGGCAAATCCTGCCGGCGGAATAAATTCGCCCAAATAGCGGCTGAACATTATTTCGGCTATACCGC
Source organism: Tannerella sp. (assembly GCA_031276675.1). Lineage (GTDB taxonomy): Bacteria > Bacteroidota > Bacteroidia > Bacteroidales > Tannerellaceae > Tannerella. The sequence continues at coordinate 6,671 of JAISMO010000035.1, read as the reverse complement.
TTCCGCCGGGTGTCGGGCTGATCAACATGGCAATCCACATCACCAGCTGACGCGCAAAGACAAGAAACTGGTCGTGTACGGGGAAAAAGGCCAGCAAGAGACAGTTTACAATCCAGTAGCGCGATGTCCACGAAAGCGCAGTCGCAAGAAAAGCTTTTATCCAGAGCCGTTTTTTCCCGGATTTCAGTTCCGCCGAGCTGCGTTCGGTTTCGCGCAGGGCCTTGACTGCATTTCTCTTCCAGCGTTTCAGGAAGGGCAGCTTGAAGAACATGAATATCATTTTGCCTAATCGTTTCGGATGGACGAACATGCCATAGACAAGCACCAGCACCCACACAAATTTAATAGCATAACCGGTTGCGGCAAGCCAGCACATGCCATGCGTCCAGCCGGGCGAATCCGCTATGTCGAAAAGTGCGGGAATCCCTGTGGCAAACACGAGTACGGGAAACATGAGCACAAAATAGACTTCATCCAGCAACGAGGTCATCATGACCATGGCCGAACTTTTGCCGATACCGATTCCTTCTTTGTGAATATACACCAGCGCAACGCCTGTTCCGCCGATGGAGGAAGGCGTTACCGCCGACGTAAATTCCCAGAGCATGATCACCCGGAAAGCCTGTCGCCAGCTTAACTGATTTTCGGAAAGCGTCCTGATCCGTATCATGTAGGCGGCATCGCGTCCGAAAATGCAGATGACCGCCATGACGAGCCAAAAAACCGAAAGCCGGGTAAAATCAATTTCGTCAAACGCCGAAGGATCAAACTCCTTCCTGAACATGTAGGCAATGGCCAGTAAACCGATCAGCACCGGCAAAACAATTTTCCGCGATTTTACCTTTTCAATTTTTCTGTTCATAGTGAGGATTCGTTCATTTCGGGATACGGTGTTACAGTTTCCAGAATCCCGGGAGCAGGAATGTCAGTACCGTGAAGATTTCCAGACGTCCGGTCACCATCAAAAAGGAATACACCCACTTGGAAACAACCGGAAGCTCGTAAAGATTCCCGTCGGCATAGTTGCCCGGCGCCGAACCGATGTTGCTGATGGCCGAGACCGTCACTCCGATCGCATCTTCGAAGCCAAGCCCGTCGAGCAGGAAAACAGCGCTGCCGACAACAATCAGCGCCATATACACAAAGGCAAAGGTCTGAACCTGCTGTACGACGTTCGCAGGAATCACCTGCTCTCTCAACCGGACGGATATCACGGCATTGGGATGCATCTGTCTCTTAAATTCATTCAGCATGTTTTTGACCAGGATAAGAAACCGGCCGGTTTTCAAGCCTCCGCTGGTGGAACCGGCACAACCGCAGACAATCATCAGAAAGAGTGCGATGATGGAAAAAAACGACCCCGGTTCCGAAAAATCGGCCGTCCGGAAGCCGGTAGTAGAGAGCAGGGAAGTCACCTGAAAGAGCGATTTGCGGAAAATCGACTCCACATCTCCCTCGTAATGGAGGCAGCACAGCCAGACGAACGTGATGGCCACGGCAATTCCCGCAATCGCATAAAACCAGTGCAGTTCCGTATTTCCCAGCACCTTCTTCCACTGTCGCTTGATCAGGTAATAAAGCAGGGTGATGTTGGTGGCGCTGAGGCACATGAAGAAACAGAGCAGGTATTCGACCCCGGGTGCATGCCAGTAGTTGATGCCGCTGTTTTTCGTGGAATAGCCGCCGGAGGATACGGTCGTCATCGCATGGTTCACCGCGTCGAACAGGTTCATCGGCCCGGCCCAGAGGAGCAGGATCAAAATAACGGTAAGGCTCAGGTAGATGCCGAAAAAGCGTTTGGCAATCTGGGTCACGCGGGGCAGGAAATGTTCGTGGGTAATGCCGGATATCTCCGCATCAAACATTTGCGAGATCCTGCCGCCGAAAGCAGGCATCAGCGCGACGGTGAACACGATGATGCCGATGCCGCCCTGCCACTGCGTCAGGCTTCGCCAGAAGAGGATGCCGTGCGGCAGCGACTCGACGTCGGTCAGCACGGAAGAACCGGTGGTGGTGAATCCGGACATGGTCTCGAAATAAGCGTCCGTGAAGTTCGGCGCATAGCCGCCGAGAAACAGGGGCATCATCCCGAAAAAAGAGAGCAGTATCCAGGTCAGCGCAACGGTCAGCATCGCTTCGCTCCGGCCGATCATGCCTTCCGCCGCCCGGCGTCCGGCCAGCAGGAAAAGCCCGCCGCCGCCGAGCATGATGCCGGTCGAAATCAGCAGGGGACGCAGGTCCGTTTCTCCGTATCGCACGGCCACGGCCACGGCCAGCAGCATAAAAACGCTTTCGAGCAAATGTATCTTCCCCAGCATCTTGCAGACGAATCGCAAATTTATCCGGCACATGGCGCTGACTGACTAAGCAAAATATTTCTTCAACTTGCTCATGGCCGAATTGAGGCAGAACGCCATCACGTGATCGTTTTCCCGAACCAGCGTGTTTCCCTCAACGATCATCGGCTTGCCGTCGCGTATCAGGCCGCCCAGCGTCAAATCCTCCGGCAGTTTCAGGTCTTTCACCGGCTTTTTGGTGATATACGAGCCGGGACGTGCAATCAGTTCGGCCACATTGGCATCGGCCAGCGTCAGGCATTTCACGTTCGACACGTCGGCGTCCAGCAGAATCTGATAGATATGGCTGGCGGCGATCAGTTTCTTGTTGATGACCGTTCCGATGTCCAGTTTGATGGCCAGCGGGATGTAATCAATGTTTTCCACCTGTGCAATGGTCTTGTAGACGCCGAAGCGCTTGGCGGCCATGCAGGCCAGGATGTTTGAACTGGCATTTTCCGTCAGGGCGACAAAGGCCTGGGAGTGCATGATACCTTCCTGCCGCAGCAGGTCCGTATCGCGGGCGTCTCCGTGGATGATCATCACGTTGTCCGGAAGCGTTTCGGAGAGGACGACGCTCTTGTCGCGACTGGTTTCAAAGATTTTAATCTGGATATGATCCGGCAGGTATTGGCTGGCGCGGATGGCGATCCGGCTGCCGCCCATGATGATGATGCTTTTCACATCGGGATTGTGCTTGCCCGTGAGTGCACGCACCTCGTTTTCGCAGTCTTTGGTCATGCTGATGAATATCAGGTCGTCCGGTCTGACGTAGTCCGGGCCGCGCGGGATGATCATCTCGTTTTCGCGCTGAATGGCCACGATGTGGTAGTAGCGTCGGTTGGGAGTGACCAGCTCCGTCAGCTGCCTGTTGACAATGGAGGCGTTTTCGCGCACTTTGACGCCGATCAGGATCAGCGCGCCGCCGAACAGCTCCCAGTACTGGCGTGCCCAGGGCTTCCGGATGGAGGTGACGATTTCTTTGGCGGCCAGCATTTCGGGGTAGATCATGGAACTGACGCCGATCTTCTCGAACAGTTCCCTGTTTCTGGGCAGCAGGTATTCATAATTGTTGATGCGGGCGAATGTTTTTTGGGCGCCCAGGTTGGCCGCCAGCATACAAGCGGTGATGTTCATCGTTTCTTCAGGCGTGACGCTGACAAAGAGATCGGCCTGTTTGACACGGGCTTTCTCCAGATCGGCAGGCGAAATCGGACTGCCCGTCACCGGCAGGATTTCCACACCCGAACGGGAAAAAAAGGCGAGCCGTTCTTCGTTTTCATCCATGACCGTGATGTCGTGCTGTTCCTGCGACAGCATTTTGGCCAGATGGGTACCAACTTCGCCCGCGCCGGCAATCACTACTTTCATAGCAACACGTTGATGATGGATGACGGCGCAAAATCGCTCCGCGCCGACAGTTCGTGAAACGGGGCGGCGTTGCCGGGCCGTGAAGCCAGCGCCCTGACAGTTTCCGCAATGGCAGCCACATCCATGCCGCACAGCCGGTACAGTTCCCGGACGCTGCCGTGTTCGACAAACCGGTCGGGCACGCCGATGCGTTTCACGCAGGCCGCGTAGCCGTTTTCGGACATAAATTCCATGACGGCGCTCCCCAGCCCCCCGGTGATGACGCCGTCCTCGACCGTGACTATCCGGGAAAAACGCTGTCCTACCTCGTGCAGCAGTTCCTCATCCATCGGTTTGAGGTAAATCATATCATAATGAGCAACGCTGCCGCTTTCCGCCTCCAGCAGGTCAATGGCCCGAGCCACCGCGTTGCCGATCGGCCCGATCGAAAGCACGGCCACCTGCGTGCCTTCGCGCAGCTTCCGGCCCTTGCCCGCCGGCAGGATACGCATCTCGCCGTGCCGGTGCGTCAACTCCCCTCTTCCGCGCGGATAGCGAATCACGAACGGGCCGGAGGCGGCACGATAGCCGGTATACATCAGGTTGCGCAAATCCGGCTCGTTCAGTGGCGAAGCGATCGTCAGTCCGGGAATCGGACGCAGACAGGCCATGTCAAACACGCCGTGATGCGTGGCGCCGTCTTCGCCCACCAGTCCGGCCCGATCCAGACACAGCACGAGGTGCAGCTTTTGCAGCGCCGCGTCGTGAATCACCTGGTCAAAGGCGCGCTGCATGAAAGAAGAATAGATGTTGCAGAACGGAATCAGCCCCTCCCGGGCCAGTCCGGCCGAGAACGTGACGGCATGGCCCTCGGCGATGCCAACGTCGAAAGCGCGTTTGGGAAACGCTTTCATCAGGAAACTCATGGAACAGCCCATCGGCATGGCCGGCGTCACGCCGACCACCCGTTCGTCCTTTTCGGCCAGTTCCACCAGCGCATGTCCAAACACGTCCTGATATAACTGCGGTTCATTGAGCTGTTTTTTGGGCAGGAGGCGTTCGCCGGTATCCTTGTTGAACCTGCCGGGCGCGTGCCATTCGGCGGCCGATGTTTCGGCCGGCTTGAAGCCTTTGCCTTTCGTGGTCTTGATATGCAGCAGCTTCGGACCCTGCATGTCCTTGATATCGTTCAGTTTCTGAATCAAATCCGCAATGTCGTGTCCGTTGACCGGCCCGAAATAACGGATGCTGAATCCCTCGAACAGGTTGTGCTGGCGGTTGATCAGCGCTTTCAGGCTGTTGCTGAAGCGGAGGATGTGTTCCCTGCGGTTTTCGGAAATCAGGTTCATTCTCCGCAGGCTCCTGTAGAGGTCATAGCGGAGTTTGTTATAGGTATGACTGGTCGTGATGTTAACCAGATACTGGCTGATGCCGCCAACGCTCTGATCAATGGTCATGTCGTTGTCATTCAGTATAATCAGCAGATTGTTGGGGTTGATGGAAGCGTTGTTCAGCCCCTCGTAGGCCAGTCCGCCCGTCATGGCGCCGTCGCCGATCACGGCCACCACGTGACGGTCCGGCCGGTCGGCCAGCTGAAAGGCGACCGACATGCCCAGCGCCGCAGAAATGGAATTGGAGGCATGACCGGCAATAAAGGCGTCGTAGACGCTCTCCTCCGGATTCGGAAATCCGCTGATACCCTTGAATTTTCGGAGTGTCTGAAAGGCCTCTCTCCTTCCGGTCAGGATTTTGTGGCCGTAGGCCTGATGGCCGACATCCCAGACAATCCGGTCATCCGGAGTATTGAACACATAATGAAGCGCCACCGTCAATTCCACCGTCCCCAGACTGGCGCCCAGATGCCCCGGATTTTCGGACAGCACGTTGACAATATATTGACGCAATTCCGCACAAAGCGGTTCTAACTGCTCCGTCGGTAAACTGCGCAAATCGGCCGGACTGTTGATGTGCTCTAATAAAGACTCCTGTTTGCAGGTACTCATCGCATTAATTTTTCCGCAAAGATATACATTAATTTCGAGCCGATTCTTTGTTTTAGTGCCCTGTTTGTCACCGGCCGCCGGGGGATGGAATTGGATTTGGGGATACGAAATAAATAACGGGTGATGATTAAGACGGAAGATGCGCAAGTCGTGCCGGTACGCCGGACGCGATAAAAAATCCTGCCGGGACGAAAAGAGGGACAAAGCCTCTCCGTTGATTAAAATCAACGGCAATAAAGAGGAATTGGGCTAAAGCCCGTTCGAAACGGTCTGCAACGGCGGCTCGCACGGGCTTTAGCCCAATTCCTTTTCATTGCCGGCTGCTTCAGCTGACGGCGGAAAACCGGAGGGAATCCGGCACCCCCAAAAAAATCCCGGAACACCTGTCGTATCCCGGGATTTTCAATAAACCTGACAGTTGTGATTTACTTCACAATCACTTTATAATTCTCGCTGCCGCCCTTCGAGAGGATGTAGAATCCTGCCGGAAGCGGAATGGCGGCTGAACCGACTGTTTTACAGGGCGAATCAGGGTTTCGACAGGGCTTTTTTTGCAGGCTGTAGGAACCTGTTTCTAAATTGTAGGGACCTGTTTTTAAACTGTGGGGGCCTGTCTACAAACTGTGGGGGCCTGTTTACAAACTGTAGGGACCTGTTTCTAAACTGTGGGGACCTGTTTACAAACTGTAGGGACCTGTTTTCAAACTGTGGGGGCCTGTCTATAAACTGTGGGGACCTGTTTTCGAACTGTGGGGTCCTGTTCCTAAACTGTAGGGACCTGTTTTCAAACTGCAGGGACCTGCTTCTAAACCGCAGATTACCGTTTTCGGGCCGTCGGGGAGGGCGGCGGGCCGGGAAGACGCCCGGTGGCGGCTGCCCGTAAGGACATGCCGCCAAAGGACGCGGTCCGACGACAGTACATGACTTCCCCATGTATTAAAAAAGAACGTATGAAATAAAATTCTAATACGGGAAAAAAGTA
>JAISMO010000042.1 GCA_031276675.1 Tannerella sp. | reverse complement strand
AAGGCGCGCGCCGTGCTCGAGTACGACAGACTCTCCCCCGAAGAACGCGCCGAATACGACCGCGAGCGGGAAACGTTCAGCCACAGCCTGAGCATGATGGCCTCATCGCGGGACGAGGCGGAATTTAAAATCCGCAACGAACTCGAACCGATCATTGCCGAAAAAGACGCTATCATCACCGAAAAAGACGCCGTCATCGCCCGCGAACGCGCGGAAAAGGACGCCCTTCTCGCCGAACTGGCCGCATTGAAAGGCAGGAAATAAAAAAACATGCACATTTGTCGGTGAATATCATCCGGTTTTGCATCACTTGATGACATTGGCCTCACGGCCTGCGCGATCCGTTCGCCGTCGTTGACGGGCTGATAACGATCGCCGGTCATATAACTTTTTTCAGGTAACAGAAGACGGTATTTATAACGTCTGCGGATGAACACGGAAACTTTTTGTTGTCCGTCCGTGCCATCCGCAGACCAAAGTAATCATTAGCTCTGCTTACTTCACTTCCGGCGGTTTGGGCAGCGTGCTCCCTTCGTTGTATTTCTGGTTGTTGGGAAGACCTTTCCGGCCGACGCCTTCACGCATCAGCGCCTTCAGTTCGTCCAGATGCTGCTGATAGATGCCGCGGGGGTTGACGCCGTGTTTCCTGCAGAGCGAGGCTGCCATGCCGACGACTTCGCCCAGCATGCCAGTGGTGCGCATCACGCGGACGGTGCCCAGTGCGACGTGCGTCACGCTGATGTTGCGCCCGGCCATGAACAGATTGTCGACGTTGCGCGAGTAGAGGCAGCGGTACGGTACGGGATAGGGGTAGATGGGGCTGTGCCTGGCGATGGACTTGAACTCGACATCCGGGAAGTTGGCCGTATTCTTCGGGTCGGGATAGTGCAGGTCGATTGTCCAGGTGGTGGCGGCCGTGCCGTCTTCGTGCACGACGTGTTTGCGCAGATCGTCTTCCTTCAGGATGTAGTCGCCCATCAACCGGCGCGACTCGCGTTTGCCGGCCACGTAGGCCACCCATCCCAGCCTGCGGTTGCGGTAAGGGTCGTTTTCCTTCAGCCCGTTTTTCAGGAAGCTCCAGTTGGAATAAACCACCAGCAGGCCGTAGTCGCGGATGCGTTCGAAGTCGCGAATCTGGTCGAGATTCATGCCCGTCTCCCAGGTCCATTCGCCCATGGTCACCCGTTCGCAGTTCTGTTCGTTGAAGGTGAGGCCGTAGTTGAAGCGCGGGAAGGCAGCCGGTTTGCCGGCATCTTCGGAATACCACTGCACAGATGCGCCCATCGTCATTTTGTCGGCCTGTTCGGGGGCGGTTGTTTCGCCAAATTCGTCGCGGCTCTCGCGTCCCGTGCGATAGTCGGCGCCGGCCAGGTAGCCTATCGTTCCGTCGCCCGTGCAGTCGGAGAAGAGCGGCGCCTCGAAAAGCAGTTCCTCTCCCGTCTCGATGTGTTTTGTGACGACGGCTTCAATCCGCCGTCCGTTCATCCGCACGCCGGTGGCACGGCAGCCGGCAAAAAGCGTGATGTTCGGTTCGCGGGCGATGGCTTCGGCCTTCCGGTCGTCTTCATAGAAAGCGGCAGGTTTCGCGTTGCCTCCGCGCGAAGGCCCCCATTCCTTCTGGAGGTTGCCCAGTTCCGGATAGAGGCCCGTCTCGATCCGTCCGCCCAGGTGGACGCGAACCTCCGAGCTGTTGTTGCCCCCCAGTACGGGACGGTCGTTGATCAGCGCCACCCTGCATCCCAGCCGTGCGGCTGCGATGGCGGCGCTCATCCCGGCAATGCCTCCGCCGACGACCACGAAATCGAACCTGCCTGCCCTGTCCGGCGTGTCAGGTCTGTTCAGGAGTTTTCGACGGAAACGGTCGAGTTCCGCCGGGTCGTCCGGCGGTCTCTGACGTTCGTCCGTGGTGAAATAGATGGCGTCGCAGCGGCCGTTGAAGCCGGTCATGTCCTGCAGCGTGACGGCGGTCTGCGGGTCGCGCACCGTGACTTTGCCGGCAGCCTGCCACATCCATTCCGAGCCTTCGGCGCCCAGCGGCGCTGCCAGTCGTTTGCCGCCGACGAGCAGCCGGAATTTGCCCGGCCCTTCGCCGCTGTGCCACGGCGAAGTCCAGTTGAACGTGCGGACGTAGACGTAATACGTGCCGGCGGCGGGCAGGGTGAGCTGCGTACCGGCGTCTTCGACGGGTGCGCCCATCCCGTGTGCCATCAGATAGGGCGACCCCATCCGGTCCATAAACTGCTGATCGACCACCCAGCCGCCTTTGTGCGTGAAGCTCTCGGCCTCCAGGAGGCAGTCGGCCGCCGGAGCGGGCAACGTGCACAGCAGGGCCGCGGTGAGTAAAATAATACCTTGTTTTTTCATACGGAATCTGTTTATTTATTATTGATATGCGAATGTATGGATAAATTTCTGTTTCTCTTCAACATTTCCGCTTTCCGTCATCCGTTGATTAAAACTTAATGTCATCAAGTGAAGGATTTGTAGCGATACAAAAGAATCATACGACACTTGCGACAATTTGAAATGCGCCGACCGTCCGCGATGCGTGTGTTTGCCGGCCTGAAACCGTTCTTTTTACGGGGAAAACCGTACCTTTGCGCCGTCAATGAATTGGAAAAAACAAAAAAAATCAAAACAGCATGGCTTTACAATGCGGCATCGCAGGTCTTCCGAATGTAGGAAAATCTACCTTATTTAACTGTCTGTCGAATGCAAAGGCACAATCGGCAAACTTTCCCTTCTGTACCATTGAGCCTAATGTGGGTGTCATCACGGTACCCGACGAACGCCTGAACAGACTGGCCGGGCTGGTACATCCGCAGAAAGTCGTTCCGACGACCGTCGAAATCGTCGATATCGCCGGGCTGGTGAAAGGAGCAAGCCGGGGAGAAGGTCTGGGAAACAGATTCCTGGCGCATATCCGCGAAACGGACGCCCTGATTCATGTGCTGCGCTGTTTCGAGGATGACAACATCGTGCATGTGGACGGCAGCGTCAATCCCGTGCGCGACCGGGAAATCATCGACACGGAACTGCAAATCAAGGATCTTGAGACCGTCGAGAGCCGTATGGCCAAAGTGTGGAAACAGGCGCAGACGGGCGGCGACCGGCTGGCCCGGCTGGCCTGCGATGTGTTGTCGAAATATAAAACCGCACTGGAACAGGGGCGGAATGCGCGTACGGTGAAGTTTGATACGCCAGACGAGCAAAAAATTGCGCGGGAACTGTTTTTACTCACCGACAAGCCGGTGCTGTATGTCTGCAATGTGGACGAAGCAAGCGCCGTGCACGGCAACGAATATGTGGAGCAGGTGCGGCAGTCCGTCCGTTCGGAACAGGCCGAAATACTGGTCATTGCCGCCGGGATCGAAAGCGAGATTGCCGAACTGGAGACGTATGAAGAACGGGAAATGTTCCTGAACGCCATCGGCCTGAGCGAATCGGGCGTGAACCGGCTGGTCCGGTCGGCTTACCGTTTGCTGAATCTGGAAACTTTCTTCACCGCCGGCCCGCAGGAAGTTCGCGCCTGGACCTTTGTCAGGGGCAGCAGGGCGCCTCAGTGCGCCGGCGTGATTCATTCGGATTTTGAAAAGGGATTTATCCGCGCCGAAGTGATCCGGTATGAAGACTATATCCGCTACGGTTCGGAGGCCGCGGTGCGGGAGGCCGGCAAAATGAGCGTCGAAGGGAAAGACTACACTGTGCAGGACGGCGACATCATGCATTTCCGGTTTAACGTTTAAAACGGGGGCCATTCAGCGTTGAGAATGGCATCAAGAGGCTGTCTCCAAAGTCTCCGGCACGCGGATAACGCGAATTTTACGGATGAACACGGATTCTTATCAGGTTACCAATCGGAAATAAACAGGAATCGTGTGCCTGCTGAAATCTGCGAAAAATCGCTCCGATTTGCGTCATCGGCGTGCTTTTCCAGCCGTCGGCGCCCGACGCCCAATGATTGGCGCCCGACGCCCGGTAGTCGGCATCCGGTGCCCGACAGTCGGCATCCGGTGCCCGGTGATTGGCATCCGACTCCCGACAGTCGGCATCCGGTGCCCGATGATTGGCATCCGGTGCCCGGTGACCGGCGCCCGACTCCCGATGATCGGCGCCCGATGCTCCGGCACAGGTGATGCCGAAGTTTAGCGCCGCCGGCACATACACTCCGGCAGGGTACAAAAAAGTGACTGCCGAAGGGTGCGCCTGACGGACACAAAGGGCAAAATCCTGCTTTGAATTACCCGGCAACCGACGTTTTGCCCCCTTCCTTTCATTCGTGTTTCCAAACATTCGGACGTGTTTTTGATTCATACGGTTCGACATCGGATTACCGTTTTTTTATTCGGAACCGGAATATTCACTTTCCGGAGCATCGGACGCCGGTTAAACCGGCGGAGAGACGGTGAAAATGAAAAAGGCCGTTTTCTGCCGATTCTTCTTACATTTGCTGACTTAAAAAAGAAAAAGATATGGAAACAGGCAAGATGAACAGACTGAAAGTGATCAAGACGGTGGAGTTCGGCGTCTATCTGGACGGCGGAGAAGGACGGGAAATCCTGCTCCCGGCACGCTATGTCCCCGACGGATGCAGGGAGGGCGACGAAACGGAGGTTTTTATCTATCACGACAACGAAGGACGGCTGATTGCTACCACGCTCCGGCCGCTGGCCACGGTCGGCGAGTTTCAGTGGATGCAGGTGAAGGACGTCTGCGCGGCGGGCGCCTTCCTGGAATGGGGGCTGATGAAAGACCTGCTGGTGCCCCTCCGCGAACAGAAAACGCCCATGAAGCCGGGCCGCCGCTATCTGGTGTATGTCTATCTGGATCTCGTCACGAAACGGATTGTTGCCTCGGCGCGTATCGACCGGTTTCTTGACAACGTGCCGCCCCGTTACGAACGGAACCAGGAGGTGGACCTGATTGTGGCCGAATCGACGGACCTGGGCTACAAGGTCATCATTAACCATCAGCACTGGGGCCTGGTGTATCATAATGAAACGTTTCACGAGCTGGAAAAGGGAGAAAAGCGGAAGGGATATATCAAGGAAGTGCGCGAAGACGACAGGATCGACGTCAGTCTGTATCCGCTGGGATATGAAAAAGTAGACGGCATTGCGCGTCGCGTGCTGCAAACGCTACGGCAGAACGGCGGTTTCCTGTCCCTGCATGACAGGAGCGACGCCGGCGAAATCTACTCCCTCCTGGCCTGCAGCAAAAAAAGCTTCAAGAAAGCCCTCGGCGCCCTGTACCGGCAACAGTTGATCATGCTGGAGAAAGAGGGTATCCGGCTGGTCGACCGCGAACAGGCGGCAGGGCCGGAGGATGCGTCCGGACGGTGATTTTTGCGGTGAGACGTGTGACAAGTCCCCCGCAGGGACGACACGTAAGAAGTACCGTACCTCCGGGACCTGTAACAGCACCTCAAAAAAAGAAACAGCCCAAAAAAGGGGTTTTGCAGGGATTCCCGTAAACACGGTCCATCCTTTATCCCTGTGTCCCGGCGACACGGAGATAAAGGATGGACACGGCTGTTTTGCCTGTTTGTGCTTACGGATTCAGGGCCGGATAAGGCGTGCCGGCCGTGCCCAGCGCGGCAACCTGTTCGGCGGTCAGCGGCAGGCGCCAGAGTGCGATTTCGGCTATGTCGACCGGACTGTCTTCGCCGTCTTCATCACCGCAGAACACAATGCCCGCCGGGTCGAGCGCATAGCGGTTGTCCAGCGCCAGCGCGCCTGTCTTTCCTTCGAAAAACAGCTGCCCGTCGATGTAGAATCTGCAATATTCGGGAGATTTGCAGACCATGACCAGCCGGTGCCATCCGGCATCCTGCGGGGTTACTTTCTCCGAATAGCCGATGTTGGAGTTGGTCAGTTCGCCCGAAGGCCGGATGAAGATTTCGCCGTCGTTCCCGTTTTCCGGGTCGGTTTGCAGGAAGCAGTACCATTTGTTCAGTTCCGGCAGCCGATAGTCAAACAGGAGGGTATATTCGTTGATTTTCGTACCCGCCGCACCTTCCGGGCTGGAACCGTTGGGCGCCATGTCGGGCAGGAGCTTGAAGTAAGCGCCCGAGGCCACGCGAACGGCTTGGTTGCCGTTGTCCGGGCCGGCCACGGCCGTGAATCCGCCGCCTTCCGTCAGCAGGTCCGGGCCGGTGTCGGCCAGTCCCCAGTGTTCCGGGTCTTCGAACGTCCACGATCCGGCCAGCGGCAGCCGTGGCAGGTATTCGGACGATCCGGCCGCCCCCAGGGCTTCGATTCCGGCATCCTCCAGCGACTGGTCCCATACGGTGATTTCCGAAATGTCGATGGGGCTGTCTTCCCCGTCTTCGTCGGCAAAGAAGGCCACGCTGCCCGGATCGAGCGCATAGCGGTTGTCCGTGCTCAGCGCCGTGACTTTGCCTTCAAAGAACAGTTTGCCGTCGATATAGAATTTGCAGTATTCGGGTATCTTGCAGGAAATCACCAGCCGGTGCCATCCGGCATCCTGCGGGGTTATTTGCTCCGAATAGCCGATGTTGGAGTTGGTCAGTTCGCCCGAGGGCCGGATGAAGATTTCGCCGTCGCTCTGGTTTTCCGGGTCGGTTTGCAGGAAGCAGTACCATTTGTTCAGTTCCGGCAGCCGGTAGTCGATCAGAATGGTATATTCATTTACCTTCAGTCCGTTTCCATTGGCCGGGATGCCGTGAGCGGCCAGGAAGTAGCTGCCCGAGGCCACGCGGACGCCTTTCGTCCCGTTAGCCCCGGCGACTGCCGTGAAGCCGTCGCCGATCAGTTGCAAATCGGCGCCGATGGAGGCCTTGCCGGGATGCGAAGCGCTGTTGAACTGCCAGGAAGCGGTGATCTGCGGGCCGGCCGGCACAATGACCGTCGGGTCGTCGCCATCCTGGTGAATCGTCACTTTCCTGCCGGGCAGGCTGTATACGACGATCGACACTTCGGCGTCACGCACGTAGCCGCTGTTCGGCTCTACCGTAATTCTTACGTTGTTTGCACCTTCGGCAGCCAGGATTTCCGTTTTGCACCATATTTTGGTGGAAGGCGCCGTAAACTGTTCGCTCGCCCTGACGGTGAGGTAATACACGCCGCCTTCGCGCGGGACGTCGTAGCTTGATTCGCCTTCCACATTCAATTCGGGAATCTCCCGCCGATAGTCGTCTTTGCAGGCCGGCATCATACATGCCAGCAGGAGCGCAATGGCTGTTTTATTCAGTATTCCGTACATAATTTTTCTCATTCTTGTCTGTTGAAAAAGGATTTATCATTTTGTTAACCACATGTGCACGTTATGGTCGTCTATCCCGTTGAACTGACGGTCCAGCGCTTCCTGATAATGCTCCGTATTCTGAGTGGCTTCCTCCATGGGATACATCCAGCGAATCGGCATACGGTCAACCAGTTCGTTCTGGTTCGTCGCGGGGTCAATCGGATACACCGGCCATCCCGTCCGTCGGTTGTCGTAGAACGGGTCGTACTTGTATTGCAGGAAGGAGGCAGCAAATTTCTGTTCGATGATCTTCTGCAGGTCGGCGTCGAAGTCTGCCGGATTTTCCGACAGTTGCAGCGAAGCCTTGCGGAGATGCTGCGCGATATAGGCGTCCGTAATCTGCCGGTTGTGGTGGAACAGGGGGTCGTCCGGCGTATGGGCGGCCGTAAAGCGCAGTCCGGCTTCGATGCCTTTCAGGTAGTGTTGCGAAGCCGTCTGTCCGGGCAGCCATCCCCTGAGCGCACCTTCGGCAAGGATAAATTCCTGCTGCGCAAAGCCGACGCGGGCAATGGGTTCGCCGCCACTGGGGTCGTCCAGGTAGCGTGCATTGATGCGGCACGTTTTCCGTTCACCGGTCAGCCGTTCGATATCCGTATTGTTCCAGGCCGGATTGATGCCCGGATAACAGGCCGTGTCGGAAACGGAGATGCCCTGCGCCTGCCAGTATTCCGACGGCTCGGCATAGTAGAACAGGCGGTAGTCGCCATGCTTTTTCAATATGTCCAGCATCACGCTGCTCATGCGCAGATACATCCACGACTGATTGGAAATCCGGTAATAGGGAGGATACATGCCCGGCTGGTTTCGGCACTCGAAGCGCAGGTTGTCGTCGCCGGATTCGAGCAGGGGCCGGGAGGCTACCTCGGCAAAACGCCCTTTGACATTCAGTTCCGGCGTGTCGTCCGCACGCTTCGAAAGCGCAATCAGTACTTTCAGGGCAAACGAATTGGTCACCCGCTGCCACTTTTTCGGGTCTCCGTCGAAGCAGACGTCGCCGGAAAAAGGCGCCGTAGCCGCGGCAAAATACGAATTGGCGGCGTCCAGATCGTCCAGTATCTGCCGGAAGACTTCCTTCTGCGCATCATATCCCGGCTTGATAACCCCTTCTTTTTCGGCCAGTGCGGCTTCGCTGTAGGGAATGTCTCCCATCTGCATGGTCGTGTAGTACATCTTGAAGGCTTTGAAGAAGAGGGCCAATCCCCTGTAGGCATCCACAAAGGCCGGGTTTGCGTTTTCCACCATTTTATCGGCGGTCACAAGGAGGTTATACCCCTCGAAGGTGCCCCTTCCCAGCAGATTGTACTGCGCGGCCTGGGCGCCTTCCGTATCGCAGATGATTTTTGACCTCATGCCGTCATTGGCTACCGAAATCCACAGGTCCCATTTGATCAGGTTGCCGGTGACGGTTGTTGCCAGCAGGGCCGAGGAGGCTTTCGAGGTCGCGTTCGGGTCGGTATTGATGTCGTCGAAATCGCCGGTACATGCGCCGAGCATCCATCCAACCAGCAGCACGCATACGGCTGCTTTCCGTTTCATAAAACTGTTCATAGTTGCAATTTTTATCCGGTTATACATTTAGAAATCCACTTTGATATTGAAACCTGCAAACCTCGGCAGAGGCGCGTTTTCGTTGTCCTGTCCCTTGTCCGGGTCGGCCCATCTGAACTCCTTCACCCAAATATAGAGGTTTTGACCGATCAGATTCACCTGCAGGTTATCCACCTTCAGTTTTCGGGCAAACGCTTTCGGCAGCGTGTATCCGATGGCGGCCTCCCGGAGCTTGAGGAACGTGAGGTCGAACACGGAAGTGCTGACTGGCCCGCTGCCGTACATGGCGCGGATATACTGTTCATACGACGTCTCGATGTCGTTCGGAGCAAAGACGCGCGTGTCCGACAATACCCTGCCGTCGTAATCGTACTGTATGGTGCCGTCCACGATTTTCACACCCTTTCCGACATAGTTGTGCAACCCGTTCACCACCTCGTCGTAACGCCACTGATTGTCGCTGTCGGGATGCGATCCCGTGCGCCACATGTCCCAGTCGGAATCATTGTCGTTCTGGCCGCCCACGCGCCCGTCAAACGAGAGCAGCAGCGAGAAGTCTTTCCACCTCACCGTGTTTGAAAAACCCCATACCCAGTCGGGGTCTCTGTAGAAGCGCGTGTCGACGGTAGTCCGTTTGAGCAGGCCGTCGGCGCGGTGTACAAACTGTCCGTCCGGGCTTTTCTCAATATCGCCGCGCTGTTCCCAGTTCACAGGTTCGCCCTTGGCCACCCAGTAGTACTGCTGCGAATAGACCGGGTCAATCCTGTTGTATACATAGCGCATACGTCCCCAGTTGACGGCGGGCGTCCAGACCCAGTCCCTGTTCCTGACCACGTCGCCGGACAGGGAAATTTCCACTCCCTTGCGGAGGTATTCCTCGTCCCAGTTCACCAGCAACCGTTCAAATCCGGAGGCCTTGCTGAGGGTGGCTTCCCGCTGGTTGTTGTAGTACAGCCGGTGGAAATAGGCGACGTCGGCGCGCAGGCGCGAGTCCAGGAAGCGAGCCTCCGTACCGATTTCCCATTCTTCGCGGGTGGCTGGCTTCAGCGATCCGGAACGGCTGAGCGCGGGATACACGGCGCCCGTCATGCCTTTATACATATTGCTTATGTTGATGCCGTAGGTTGTATTGATGGCATACACGCCCGCCGGTATTTTGGTCTGCGTCCACGACCCCCGGATTTTCCAGAAGTCCAGCCGCCTGATTGCCGGCAACAGTTCGGTCAGTACCAGGCTGCCCGATACGGAGGGATAGAAGAAAGAACGTTCGGATTCGGCCAGGGTCGACACCCAGTCGTTACGTCCCGTCACTTCGGCAAAAGCTGTGCTTTTCCATGCAAAGCCTATTTTGCCGAATAGACTATTGTTTTGAATCTTCGAAGATCCCACGCCGTAGGCAATCGGTTCCACGGAGGCTTTCAGCGAAAAGAAGCCGGGGATGCTTAGCCCGCCGGCTGTCCGGCCGTCGAAGCTGCTTGACTGATTCCGGTAGAGGGAGCTTCCCAGAAAGCCATCCACGTGGAAGTCTCCCAGTGCCTTGTCGGCCATCAGCATGGCTTCGCCGTTCAGCGCCCATCCTCTGTCCACGTACTGGTAGAACTCTCCCAGCGGCGCCTTGCGGAGCGTGCTGAGCGGTGTTTTTTCCTCGTAGCGGCGGTTATGGCCGTCCGCGCCGATGCGTCCCATCAGCTTCAACCACGGCAGCAGTTCGTAGGTCAGGTGTATCTGACCGCTATACACATCGCGGTCTACGGAACGGGTAACCTCATACTGCGTGAACCAGGGGTTGTTGTACCATACCGGGCTCCACCAGTTCTGCTGCACGTCTTCCCGGCCCGTCTGCCAGTAGTTGCGATAGTCGCGGACATCATATTCGGCGCCCGTCCACAGCAGTATGGTATAAATGGCGCCCGTCGGGCCATAGCCCTCGCTGTAGAGCTGCGGGACGATCCATTTACCGAGTGTGGCCGATGCGTCCAGTTCCAGCCTGCCTATCTTCATGTCTCCCGCAACGCTGTAATTCATGCGGTTGCTGTAGTTGTTGGGATACTGTCCCTTGTTGTAGACATGGGTCAGCGAGGTTCTGAAACTCCCGTTATTTCCCTTATAGGCGATACTTACATTGTTATTGGTCACGACGGCGGTTTCGAGGAAGGCCTTGAAATTGTCCTTTCCCCTCGACACCAGCGGCATCTCGCGCCATTCATAGGTGAAGGGATCGTATTGCACCGCCGTACGCCCGATGTCCAGCTTGTCGCCCCAGACGTAATCTTCCGGATCGTAGCGGCCTCCGATACCGGAACTGTACGAGGTCTGGTTGCGAATCATCGTGGCAAATCCGACGGAGAACATGTCGCTGCTGCTGAACGACACCTTGACGCCTTCCTCCGACCCTCTCCGGGTCGTAATCATCAGCGCGCCCGATCCGCCCCGGGAACCGTACAGCGCCGAAGCCGTAGAACCTTTCAGGACGCTGATGGACGCTATGTCATCCTGGGCTATGTCGCGCAGCGACATGCTCGGAAACGGCACGCCGTCTATTACAATCAGCGGATTTTCGCCGCGGACCTGTATGCTCGGTTCATTGGCGAAGTCGGAACCGTTGTAGACGGTCACTCCGGCAATCTTTCCCGTCAGCTGGCTGCCGAGTTCCACGCCCTTGACGATGGCCAGGTCCTCGCCCCTGACAGTTTGCACGGCGTATCCCAGGGCTTTTTCCTGCCGCTTGATGCCCAGCGCCGTGATCACAACTTCATCAATCAGCCGGGCGTCTTCCCGCAGCACAATCCGCAGGGGTGCCCGACCGGCAGTCCCCACTTCCTGCTCCACATAGCCGATAAAGGAAACTTTCAGTACGGCATTCGGCTTCACCTCCAGCGAAAAAGCGCCGTTCACGTCGGAAACCGTACCGTTGGCCGTCCCCTTTTCAACAATGTTGGCGCCTGCGATCAGGTCGCCCTTTTCATCCACAACCACCCCCGTAATTCGTCCGGTCTGTTGCGCCTCGGTTACCCTGTTTTCAGCGGTTGAAAAGCTGGGCGCTGCTTCCCCAGGCATCGCACAAGTTAAAAAAAACGCGAGCAATGCAATGGCTTTCAGGTTTCCCGATACCTTTCCGCGGACGGCAAACGCCCTCCCGGAAGTTTGAAAAATCGATTTGTTTGTCATATATCTCCGTATTGATTTTATTGTAATAAAACTAAATTCCGCGCAAAGGTAAAAAAGTATTCATACGAAAAAAAATCGTTGTTCCCGGCAATTTCTTTTTTTTGAGGCGCTGTTACAACCGGAGGTACGGTACTTATCGGTAGCCGGTGAGTTTGCCAAACCTGTATGTATGAGGATAACGGATAGCGCCTCAAAAAAGAAACCCCTTTTTTTCGGCGAAATCATTGAAATCCGGCCGGAGATGATAAGATAGGACCGGCGGAAATATCATATTTCAACTGATTGGCCGTGATTTCAGAATTGAAAATAAATAAACGGTACAATCCCGGCGCTTTTGACCTGTGCAACCAGGAAAATGGCGGCAATCAGATACAGGGCCTGTAGCGCCAGCGGCGAGCGAATGATCGCCTGCTGTATATGCAGGTCGATCCGTTTGGGAATGAAATGAATCAGGTAGCCGCTTAGCATCAGGAGGAAAACAACCGGATAACCCTCCACGAACTGGAGGAAAACTTCCGGATAGAAACGGGTCGCTATCTGTTCGAGCAGGTCGAAGGCCGTCCGAACGGAATCGGCACGGAAAAAAATCCATCCGAAACAGACCAGGTGAAACGTGAAGATCAGGCCACACAGACGGCGCAGGGGATGCTGCTTTGCACCCCCGTTTTCAGGAGCGGGAAAACGCCTTCGCGTCCACTTGTGAACGGCCAGCGACAGGCCGTGTATTCCGCCCCACAGGACGAACCGGAAGGCGGCTCCATGCCACAGGCCCCCCAGCAGCATGGTGACGATCAGATTGACATACATGCGCAACCTGCCTTTCCGGTTACCCCCCAGAGGGATGTACAGGTAGTCTTTCAGCCAGGTGGAAAGCGATATGTGCCACCGGCGCCAAAATTCCGTGATGGAGGTTGACCGGTAGGGCGAATCGAAATTGGCGCGGAACCGGATGCCCAGCCACAGAGCAATCCCGATCGCCATATCGGAATAGCCCGAGAAATCGCAGTAGATTTGAAGGGCATATCCATAGACCCCCAGCAGGTTCTCCACACCGGTATACAGGGTCGGGGCATCGAATACGCGGTCCACCAGATTCAGGCTGAGGTAGTCCGAAATGACGCATTTCTTCAGCAGTCCGCAAATGATCAGGTACAGTCCCTCGCCCAGATGCTCCCGCGACAGGAAGGGCCTGCGGTACATCTGGGGGATGAAATCGCGTGCACGGACAATCGGGCCGGCCACCAGACCGGGAAAAAACGAGATGTAAAACAGGTAGTCCATCCAGCGGCACAGCGGTTGCAGCCGTCCCCGGTAAACATCAATGGTGTAGCTCATCGACTGGAAGGTGAAGAACGAGATGCCGACAGGCAGAAAGATATCAACCGGCATACCGCTAACCGCCTCCGGCGAGGCGACGCCCGGCCAGACGCCCACCTGTTGCAGGCACATCACGACCAGGCTGTACAGGAATCCGGCATACTTGAAATAGCCCAGCATCATCAGGTTGATGCACACGCTCAGCGCCACCCATACCTTTTTCCCCCGCTT
The DNA here is from genome assembly GCA_031276675.1 of Tannerella sp. Taxonomy (GTDB): domain Bacteria; phylum Bacteroidota; class Bacteroidia; order Bacteroidales; family Tannerellaceae; genus Tannerella. The sequence continues at coordinate 6,370 of JAISMO010000042.1, read as the reverse complement.
CGTCCGCGCGGCAAAGGTGCCGTGCGCAATCAGGAAGTCGGACGTGGCCGTGAAGAGCAGCAGCAGTACGCAGATGCCGCTGGTCTTGTAATAAAAGTAGAGCGAAAACAGCGTGACATAGCAGATACGCACCGGCGCATGTTTGCGCAGCGACAGGAAGAGGATGAAAAAGCCGGTGAACAGAAAAAAGAAAAAGCCCGTACTGAACAGCAGCGGCTCCTCCGTCCGGTAGAGAAAGAGTTCCCCAAACCGTTCGGCTGAAAAAGGAAATCCCGGAAAATCAATGTTCATCGTCGGTAGCCGGATGTGTCCGGTTCACGGTTAGCCGGACAAGCGCCTTATACAGCAACTTGCCCTGTTCGTAATAACCCTCTGCGCTGAAGTGCACGCGGTCGCGTCCCAGCATGTTTCCCTCCTTCCACTTCCGGCAGGAACCGGCGCCGCCCGTTGCACGGTACAGGTCAAAACAGGCAAGCCCTCCGGCCTGCGCATACGACGTGATGGCACGGGCTGCGCCGGCGATGTTTTCATTCCGTACAAACCCGTTCCGCGTGCGGCGAAAACTCTCGGCCGGCGTAGTCAGCAGGATGGCCGTGGAGGGAAGGTATTCCCGGACCAGGCGAATAAAACCGTCCATCTGCGAAACAAATGCTTCTTCCCCGAAGTGGCGGGCCGTATACGCTTCGTTCGTGCCCAGCGTGACGATCAGCAGCGAAGGCTCAAGCAGCGAGAGCTGGCGGAGGTAGCCGGCCTCCGCATAATGTACGAACATCGCCCCGTTCTGGCCGATGGCATGATACAGGATGCCCGGCCGACCGTTCAGCAGCGAGAAGCCGTAATAGCAGCCGGACGCCCGGCCGGAGAGGTCTTCATCCGGGTCAATGCCGTACAGATGCAGCGAATCGACGGCGGTGGCCAGGCGGAACGTGTCGACGGCAACCTCCGGCGCCCGCGGATCGGAACCGCAGACAATCTCCGTCCACCGTTCGTCCCCGGCGCCGGGCAACAGGCGCCGCGTCCGGGCGTCGCGATAGAAATGCACCTCGTCGAACGCATATCCGGCGCCGCGCAGCGGATGGATGCCGATGGAAAGGTCAACGGTTTCCGATTCGGGCCGCAACCCCATTCCGCCCAGTCCCCACGGACACTCCGGCGCTTTCTGGACACACCGCCCGGCCGTCCATTTCTCCACCGTCGACGACGTAATCCGGTAATCCTTCGGCTCGTTCACGCCGGCCAGCTTCAGCGGCGCAATCCATCCCCGCCCGGCGTTGCCGAACGCCTCATGCAGCAGGCGCATCACCTGTCCGCTGTAGAATCCGGCCTGCACGTGAGAATCGCCCAGATGGACAATCCTGACGATCGTATCCTTGCCGGCCAGCAGTTGATCCAGCCCGTCCAGAAAACCGTCCAGTGAACGGGACGGATCGCTGACCCGGCAAAGCGAATCAACCGCAAACGGGAGTTGCAGGTCAACGCTGTCCGTCAGCGCGGCGCGGGCAGACAGGGTGCGTGTGGCGGACGGCGCCTTCGTTGCCGTCCGTTCCGGCAGGGAAAACAGACTGCCGAACCAGCCGGCCAGAACGATCGCCAGCAGACCGGTTCCGGTGCGGCGGCACTGCCGGCCCTTACAGTTCCGGTTCATACGTATATTCATTGGTTGTTCTTTCCATTTCGTCATACCATTCCTTTTCCAGCATCAGCGCGCCGTACAGCGCATCGGCAAGTTCGCGACCGCCTCTGAAGCTCAGATGCGTATAGTCCTTGCTGGCCCAGCGGTTTTTCACATAGCGCACCATGCTGTTCTCGCCCCCCATGGCCCGGAACATGTTCCAGAACGTCACCTGCGTTGCTTCGGCCGCCTGACGCTGCGACTTCAGCAGCGCAACGACGGCCGGAATCGTGCGGAAGGCGCCGTCGCGGTAATGGCTCCGGTCCGAAACGCTCAGCAGGAGTATGTCGGAAGTCGGGAAACACTGCTGCACGTGGCGGATGACCTCCGTCAGCTGGTCCCGGTACCAGTTGTAGCTGTGCAGTTTTTCCGTCGCCACGTTCAACCCGTATTGCAGCACGATCAAATCATAGGGGCGGATCTCATTCAACATCCGGCAGCGGTGCTTGTCCAGCCGGTCGAGCGTCACGCCGGAATTGCCGCGTAACGAAAAATTGTCTACCACCACGCCGGCATTGTCTTCCAGCGCCACGCCCAGCGCCTGCAAGCCTCCGGCGTTGCGAAACTGAAAGCGTCCGTCCGTGAAAACGCCCTCCGTTTCATACTGCGCCACCCCGTCGGTCCAGGGCAGGACAGCCGTCAGCGTATCCCGTCCGCGGTTGCAGGTCAGGCGCATCTCCGCCGCCTCATTGCGGGAATATAGAAACTTGACCGAAGAGACCTGTTCCAGTCCCGGATAGAAATCGACCGTTTTGAAGGTAATGGAAGGATTGTCCGCCTGCGCCTCGAAGAGCAGACCGGACAGGACGTAGGCGCGTTTTTTGTCCGTCAGCAGAGAATGGGTACTCCACCCTTTCGAACGCTGGTAAACGGTTGGGCGATATTGCTCCACTTCCGAAGACACCGGCACAAACCCAACGCCGTGGCCGCCGAAATGCGCCTGCATCCTTGCCCTGAAATCGGCCACCAGAATATCGCCTTCGATAAAGGAATCGCCCAGGAAAGCCACCCGCACCGGACGATTCATAAGCGCGACCCGGCTGAGCGCCGCGAAGAAACGCGCCAAACCCGTATGTGCCGCCGAAAAGTCTTCGATCAGCGCCGGCAGCGAATCGGCCATCCCTTTCCCGGCAATTAGCCGCCGGTACATCGAATCGCGTCGGGCGGCCGGAGACAGGCTGTCCACCGGCAAGGCGCGAGGAACGGAATCCGTATCTCCGGCGCTGTCCGCCTCCTCCGGCAGGAGTGCATCAGGCGCGTCTGCCGGACGAACACGGATATCCGACAAAAGGTCCACCTTCCGGATCGCAAGGCCCATCCACTCCTCCGGCAACCGGTACATCCCGATGCAGACAACCCACGTCGTCAGCAGGATCACAAGCAATCTCCCGTATTGATTTTTTCCTGACATGTTCCTCTTTTAAAGCGTGCAAAGATACGGATATTTTCGCAGACAGGATGTTCGGGGCTGTGATCGGGCGCCGTTCCGGGGGTGGCGTGGCCCGACTCCCCCGAGCCGGATGACGGAAGGCGGAAGAAACCTGTATGCCCTCTTCGGCGAGCCGCCTGTAACGGCAGCGCCATTGCATACGATCCGGCAAACCGGAGGCGCATCATCCTGCTGCCGATCGGCAGAACCATAAAAATGGACGGATTCATACTTCTGTCCATGGACAGATCCAAAAAAGGCGAACGATTCATGCTCCTGTCCATGGACAGATCCGTAAAAATGGACAAATTCATGCTTCTGTCCATGGACAGATCCGTAAAAACGGACGAATTCATACTTCTGTCCATGGACAGATCTCAAAATGCGAACGATTCATGCTTCTGTCCATGGACAGATCCAAAAAAGCGAACGGATTCATACTTCTGTCCATGGACAGAACCATAAAAACGGACGGATTCATACTTCTGTCCATGGACAGGAGCATAAACCCGAAAATACACCCGCTTCCGCCTGTCCGAAGCGTGAAGCGTCAGGCGAAGCGGGGAAAGGCGTCCGAAATAAAAACGGGACCGCGAGCGTTTGCAATGCAGCCGCCGCAGGGTTCTTTTGAGGCAATCCCCACGCACCCGTGCATGGCGGCATGTGGGCGCATGGCTGTTTGCGCCGTGCCGGACGGAGAGGACGCTTCTTCGGGGAGTCTGCATGGTCGGGCCGAACGGCGAGGTCTCCGCCGGAAAACCGTCATCCGCCGACGGGAGCGCGCGGCAGAAAATGAAAGCGGGCAGGGACGGGCGACACATCATGACGTCCGATCCTGCCCGCTTTTCCGTGGGTACATTTCAATGAGTCGCTCCCGACACCGAAGGTGTGATCCTCTGAAATGCCCCCCTTTCCACGGTCAACATGTTCCGCTTTATTTCACGAAGACCTTTTTCACCGTCTCCGCGCCGCCGATCCCGACCTTCACGACATACGTCTGTGTGCCGGGCACCGGAATGTTGAACTCGTCGGCATCGGGCGAAACGCTGCAGACCGTCATTCCGAGTACGCTGTATACGTCGATCCGGTCGATCCGGCCCGCAAACGAACGCACGCGGATGCAACCCGCGCCGGCGCCGACCGTCACCTCCGGGCGGAGCGGCTCTGCCGGAGCGTTGCCCACGCCCGTGTACTCCATCCGCAATACGAAACGGTCGTTCAGTTCGAACGTCGACGGGGCGCCCGACGGTCTGACGGCCGTGAACGTGTAGGACGGCGTGGCCTGGAGGTCGATTTCGAGGTTGTTGCGTTCGCGGTCAATCAGGTAGACGTTGTGGCCGAAACGCTCTTGCCCCGTAAATGCCAGCGTTGCCTCGCCGCTTTCGGCCAGACGCAGCCCCAGGGCAGTCGTGTGCGTGTGATACTCGCCGTCGGCCGAGATGGCCAGCGGTTCGCGAAGCGGCGTCAGCACGTGGACGGACAGCGGCGCGGCGTCGTAGAACAGCGCGCGTATGTCCTCGCTGCTCCTGTATTCCGGTACGGCGGCGTACTTGTCGAAGTGCAGGGCGGCGCAGGCCGTGCGGCCGCCCTGTGAGGCGCGGATGCGCAGGAGGCCGCTCTCCGCCTCCGAAGCGCGAAGCTCGTAGATTTCGGAACCGGTGGCCATGTGCGTTGTCGTCCAGCGGGGCGACATGAGTACGCTGTTGACGGTACTGTTCGCGTTGTCCTTCGCCACAAAGAAGGATTGCAGCGGCGCGATGTATTCCGGCGTTTTCCCGCTGAAGTTCATCGGGCCGGTGTAGAGGTAGCGCATTCCCGACTGATGGCCCGCATCCCCCGCGAATTTGACGGCCGTGAAGCCGCTGTTCACATCGCCGTTCCAGATCAGGTAGCCGCTTTCGGCCAGCCGGTCTTTGTTGTTCTGCAGGAAGGAATCCACGTGCAGCCAAGCCAGGTAGGGGTTGACCACCTGCACCAACTGACCGCCGTTCACGTCGTTCCGTACCGGCAGGCTGAACTTCCCGTCGGCGCTCAGCGCCACGCCGTCCGTGATAAACCGGTGGCCGAAAGGACGGGGCGTGCTGACTTTGGCCTTACCCTCGGGATAATAGACGGTGTCGGGCTGGGGGAAAAGCCACGATCCGGCTTTGGAGACAGTCGTACTCGTTACCCGCAGATTGAAGGCTTTGCCCAGCGTCAGCGGGTCGCCCGGACTGCCGAACGTGGCAGTGAACATGTTTTTGGCCGCCGCACCGCCGTCGGGATTGGCCAGCTGGAAGTAGTTCATGTACACGTCGCCCCAGAGCGGTTTGCCGGAGGCATCCTTGAAGTGGTAGTCGCCCGAATACATGTCGCGCAGCGGAGCCGACCACATGACAAAACGGTCGCGTTCCGTCGCCCTGAGTTTCAGTTCCACCCGCGCGCTGTCATATTTCAGCACGTGGGGATTCTTGAGCATGGCATGATCCTGCACCGTGATGCGGCGGCACCGGGCCGTGTCCGTCAGTTCCGGATAGTGCGGCGCGGGGGACGAAATCACCACGTTCGTACAGGGCGACGGCGGCCACTGCACGGGCGATTCGTACGTCATGCCGCTCTCCGTCACCGTCTCCACCCAGTTCTCCGGATCGTGCCAGTCGCTGCTTTTCACGCCCGTCCAGCGCATGGGTTCGGGCGTGGCCGAAGTCACGTGCACGGTGAGAAGGCCCGGCGGGAAACCGCCTTCGCGGTTCCACGGCGATACGGCGCCCGAAACATCCGGTACCACAGGCTGCACCAGCCGCGAGGCCTCGCCCGTCAGCGCGCCGAAGCCGTATGACGGGCCGGCGGTTATGAACGAACTGTCGGCCACGGCAAGCCACCTGAACGTTACTCCGGTCGGGCGTTCCGCCAGCGTGGCCGTGAAGGGACTGCCCGGACAGGCTGAAGCGCCCTGCCTTTCTTCCAGGATGTAAATGTATACCGTGGCCCGGAACTCCCGGACCCGGCTCAGCGCGGCGTCGTAGATGCGGAAACGGTAAACCAGCGAGTCGATGCCGTCCGGCAGCCCGTCCGTGCCGCTGTTTTTGTATATCAGGCGGCTGTTGCGGCCCGTGCCGGTCACGCTGAGCACGCCGACCACGGGCTGCTGCACGACGGAATCCAGCAGGCTGAACGCGCCGGCGAACAGGCCGTCCGGCAGGATGTCGTTGGCCAGCAGGTCTATCTCCGTCCAGTAATATTTCTGCACTGTGCGCGTGTCGTTGCGCGTCTGGAGAATGTCCGCCACC
>JAISMO010000007.1 GCA_031276675.1 Tannerella sp. | reverse complement strand
GTTTCGATGGGTTGCTTGCGGTACGCCGGCAGGCGTACTCCTCTCGATAACCCCGTACAAGCGTAGCGCAGTGCGGGGTTTTTTACGATGTAAAGAGCCTGCAACCCCGTAGCGGGTTGCCCTTTGGCCGATAGGCTCAGGGCAACACCTTCGGTGTTAAACTCCTCTCGCATGGCATAACCCCGCACTGCGCTACGCTTGTACGGGGTTATCGAAAGGACGACACCTGCGGTGTTTATTTTGCACAGAATCATGCCGCGCAAAGTATAACTTTCCGGGTTCCGGCAAGTCACAATCCGGGCAGATTCTAACTTTCCGGGTTCCGGAAGGACAATATACCATCCTCAACGGTATTTTTATCGGACTGCGCCATGCACAAAACCATGCCGCGCGAAGTATAACTTTGCACATCCGTAAATTATAAATCTTTCGGAAGAGAAGACATGAATAGTATTAATGTATATACAAATGCTTCGGTACGGTCTGTATCTATTTTCCGTATCGAAGGCTTTCCCTTGTCGTCCGTTTAAGTTTGCCAAGCTCTCTGAAAAGCATGAAGGCGGTGAGTGCGGAAGCGGTAAAATCGGCGACCGGGAGACTGATCCATACGCCCAGTACACCGAAAAACTGCGGCAAAACAATCAGGCAGGGAATCATGAACAGCGCCTGACGGGTGAGGGAGAGGAAGATGGCTTTGCCCGACATGCCGACCGACAGGAAAAAATTCGTCGCCACCATCTGGAAGCCTGCGAGCGGAAAGACGGCAAACACGATATGCAGACCGTAAGTGGCCGTCCGGATCAGTTCGGCATCCGAGGTGAACCACCCGATGATGGTCGCCGGAAACAGATGGCAGATCAGAAAACCGAACGTGGCAATACCCATGCCCCAGCCGATGGTCAGGTTCGTGACCTGCGTCACCCGCCGGTAGTCGCGCGCGCCGAAATTATATCCCGCCACCGGTTGCATGCCCTGATTCAGGCCCATGATGACCATGGCGAACAGGAAAATGATGCGGTTGATGATCCCGTAGGCGCCGATGGTCAGGTCGCCGCCGCAGGTCTTCAGGCCGCGGTTGATCAGGATCACGATCAGGCAGGAGCAGAGATTCATCAGGAAGGGGGAGAGGCCGATGGCGAAGATGCGGCTTACCAGCTTTCTTTTCAGTCCGTAAATTCCTTTCCGGAAATGGAGCAGCTGATCCGGGCGGAGGAAATGCACGATCTGCCAGGCAAGCGAAATCAGCTGTGCTATCACCGTGGCCCAGGCGGCTCCCCGGATCCCCCAGCCGAAGCCGAAGACAAAGAGCGGCGCCAGTATGCAGTTGACCACCACCGAGGTCAGCGTGGTATACATGGCCAGTTTCGGATGTCCGGCCGCCCGGAGTACGGCATTCAGTCCGAAATAGATATGCGTGACGACATTCCCGATCAGGATCACTTCCATGTATTCGCGGGCATGGACGAGCGTCCGGTCGCTGGCGCCGAAAAAGCGGAAGACGGAATCCAGGAAGGGAAAACACAGTGCCGTAAAGGCAATCCCGATAACGATATTCAACACCAGGACATTCCCCAGCGCCTGATTGGCGCTTTCATAATCCCGCTGCCCCATCTTGACGGAAATGATCGTGGATGCGCCGACACCGACAAACGACCCGAAGGCCGCCGCCAGATTCATCAGCGGGAAGGTCAGCGCCAGTCCCGCAATGGCCATCGTTCCGACGCCATGACCGATGATAATACTGTCCACCATGTTATAGACCGACGAGGCCGTCATGGCGATAATGGCCGGAATGGCATACCCGGTCAGCAACCTGCCGACAGGCGCCGTTCCCAATTTCAACGAACTGCTGTGATTGTTGTTACTGTTCATAATGTAGCGGCAAAAGTACAAAAAAACATGCACGGATGCAATCCCTGCACCCGCGCTCAATGTGAACGGCAGCCCGCAGGGGTTAACCGTTCACGCATCGTCCCGCAAGACGTTTCCGCCGAAAATCCGGGAAGTATATTTTGCTCAGTATGATCTTGTCTGCCGAAAGGCGCTGTTTTCATTCCCGCAACTCGCCGGCCTGCTGCGGAGATGCCCGACCGCCTCAGCGCCCTGCCTGCCCGAGCGTCCGCATCTTCACGGCACCTGCGGCATCAATGGTAAAAGAAATGGCTGTTGCCCACGCGCGTAATGGACTGGGATCCGTTCGGGAGGTCTCTGCTTTCAATCATTTCGGCCGGCAGGTATTTGACCGGCGTGCCGTAGATCCCCTGGTAGTACAGGTCCGGAATGATGACGTAGGCTTTGGTCAGCGGAGAAGGTCCGAATCTCAGCACATCGCATATATATCCGACATTATCCCGTCTTTTCACCGCATTGTCTTCCTGCACAGACAGGGGCATCCGGTAAACAATGCCTTCTTCCATAATCGAGATGGCGTCGTCTTTATATTCATAAACCACATACACAGGCTCCAGTCCGGGGCGTTCCACGCGGACATACTGCAGGCGGCCCGCCGCGTCATAAACATATCCCAGCACGGACTGGAGGCTGCCGTCGCTGTATCGGTTCGTCACATTCTCCGCAAAGCCGTGCGCATTCAGCCTGATTTCGCTTCGAAGACCCTCGTAGGAATAGTTGATATAACTTCCGCCATATTCTACCAGGGGCGATGCATAACTCCACTGTATGGATTGAATCGTTCCGTTTTCATGACGGATAATGCCTTTGCGAAATCCCGTAATTCGTGCGTTTGTGCCATGATAAAAATCAAATTCCGTGTATACGGAATCAATGGCATATCCTTTCAGGCCAACCTTTATCAGAGAGTTGACGATGTCGACCTTTCCTTCGGTCAGTAAAGGCGTGATCTCTTCACACCCTGTCACAAATCCAAGCGCAAAAACCGCTATCAGATAACGGCTGATGACTTTCATTCTAAATTTATTCATTATGATATTCTATTGATGTATATGCAATCGTTCAGTGGGCAAAAGTAGCGAAAAAAAGCATATCCGGAAATGTTTTTCGGCTGTTTTTTCAGGCGCGGTTCCGAAGGTCAACAATCCATCCGGAGGCGGAAACGGGTCATTCTTTTTCACCCGTTGAAAGGCCTTCGTTGCCGTGATCGGTCCCCGCCTGCCCGGACAAATGTGTCAGAAGGGATAGCCGACGGCAAAATGCCAGGCGTACTGACTGCGCTCTCCCGGATACAGCAACGCCCATTTCCGGCGGCCCTTTTCCTGAGGATTGTAGGTTTTCATGCCCGTGTCGAAACGAATGAGGAAATAGTCGAAATCCAGCCGGAGACCCAGCCCGCAGGATACGGCAATCTCCCTGTAGAAGCGGGTAAGGTCGAAATTCCCGTTCGGCTGGTAGTCATACGTCCGGATCGTCCAGATATTTCCGCCGTCCACATAGGCGGCCAGTTCAAATTTCCAGAACAGTTTGGAACGGTATTCGATGCTGGCGTCCAGACGGATGTCGCCCACCTGGTTGACAAACGTGGTCCGGTCGGTTACCGGCATACTGCCCGGGCCTAACGAGCGTACCGACCATCCCCGGTTGCTGTTGGCGCCGCCGGCAAAGTAACGCCGTTCAAACGGCAGCTCTTTGGCATTTCCGTAGGGATAGCCGATCCCTCCTCCCAGATGCACGGCCAGGGAATTGCGCTCGTCGATCGTGATGCTCCGGGCAAAGTCTATATCGCCCTTTACGAACTGCGAATAGTGGAGGCCGAACAGTTTATAGCGTCCGTAGGCGTCTCTGTCTGCACCGAACAGGCCGGAGAGTCCATACAGCAGGTTGCCGGCCATTTCGACGGAAACCCGGAAAGAATACGTGTTGCGGTCGCGTTTCAGCGGGTCGTAATTGTTGAAGGAATAGGTATAGCCGGAACCGAAAATAAACAGGTCGTTGTAGTTATAGAGGGTGGTCAGGCCGGGCAGCGAGTCCTTGAACGACGGGTCAATGTAGGGAAGATGAATATAGTTTACATCCAGCAGTTTCAGCGTATGGCGCTCAAGCGTGCTGATCCGGTTCTGCCAGATGTAGCTCCAGCCGCCCGAAAGGATTTCCCGCTGGTATTCCGGACGCTGCTGACGGTCGTAGCTCAGCTTCAACTCCGTTGTGGCGCGCAGTTTCTGCCGGAAGTCCGGGTCGAGGAACGGAAACAGGAACGAGGGAAACAGGACGGACGCTTCCCCGGAATATTCCCAGTAGTTACCCCGTCCCGAGCCTCTTGTTTGCGAGAGCGCTTCGTAGGCCCCCCGGATTTTGGCCGAGAAGAGTTCCGAACCCCGGAACAGATTCCGGTGCTGATAATTCAGTCCGGAGGCAAAACCGAAATCGCCGGACGAATTGGTGCCTTCCACTTCGACGCCCACGCCCTGGGTTTTCTCCGGCGTAGTGAGGATGGTGCAGTTGAGTTTCAGCGTGTCGTTTTCCTCAAATTCCTCATGGCGGATATTCACGTAGCGCAGCGTGCGCAGCGTCATGAGCGCATTGTAGGTCTGTTCGACATTTCGCTCGCTGTACAGCGTGCCGGGCAGGATGCAGCACTTGTGCAGCAGCACGTCGGGACGGAGCGTCTGCCCGTTTTCCCCGCTGTACAGCCGGATTTGCTGTTTCAGTATCGAATCTTTCGGCACGTTCTTTTCCGGATTCAGGGGATCATATCCGGTCATGATACGCACCCGGTGGATGTAATAGGGGCGGTACATCCGTTCTGCCAGGGAGTCTTCCGCCGACAGGGGCTTCAGCGTCATTTCCAGATGAACCCGGTTCCCCGTGAGGGTATCGGCCGTGAAGCGAATCGCATCCTGGTGAAACGCATAATATCCCCTGCGCCGCAGCAGCGTGGTGACGCGCTGCCGTTCCCTGTTCAGCAGGTCGCGGTCCAGCAGGTCGCCCGCCTGCACAAGCGGAGTAAATTCTTCCGCCGAGTGAAAGAGAGAGGAAAGCCATGACGGGCGCGGCGCTTCAAGGCGGACCATGCTGTCGATCCGCGGATGGTCGATGCGTATCCGGTACTGCTGAATGCGGTAGGGTTCGTTTGGAACGACATGATACCTCACCGTCGCCTTTTTTCGCGAGACGGTATCCACCGACGCGGAAACTTCGGCATGAAGATAGCCCTTGTTGACCAGATAGCGCTTCAACTCGGTCAGCGACTGGCGCGTCAGCGTGTCGTTCACAATTACGGGCGGTTCTCCAAGCCGGCGAAGCTCCCGGTTCAGCCGGCTTTTTTCGTTCCGTCCCGACCAGTTGTACACGTACAGCGGCCATTTCAGGATACCGAAAATCTTGAAGTTCGGCTGTTGCCGGAGGTAGGGTTTCAGGTCGCCCGGGCTGACCCGGCTGCTGTCCACCCGGATCGACACCCGGTCCAGCAGGTATTCGTCATCGCCCACAAACTTCGTCGTACTGCATGAGCACATGCATACCATCCAACCCGTAAACCCTAAAATGAGAGGGACTGTTTTCTTCACTGACACATTTTTTTGCCTGCAAAAATACACCAAATAAATAATTTACCAATTGAAATTCAGTTGATCTCAAATGAAAAGCCGGGCCGTACCGCGTTTTTTTCCGTAAGCCGCTTCTGTTCCTGCTTTTGCTTATCCGATATGCGGGTGACTAGATAAGAAAAACCGCAACTGTTCAGGTATAAAACGAAGAATCGCAGCGTTGCGAAAACATCCCGACGGCCCCAGGAAGGAATCGCAGCGTTGCGAAAACGTCCCGACGGTTCCGGGAAGGAATCGCAGTGTTGCGAAAACGTCCCGGCGGTTCCGGGAAGGAATCGCAGTGTTGCGAAAACGTCCTGACGGCCCCGGGAAGGAATCGCAGCGTTGCGAAAACGTCCCGACGGTTCCGGGAAGGAATCGCAGTGTTGCGAAAACGTCCTGACAGTTCCGGGAAGGAATCCCCACGTGGGGAAAACGTCCTGACGGCAGCGGGAAGGAATCCCCAAGCCTGTTCTTCAATTTCGACTTTTTGGGCATGGCTGAATCGTTACGAAAAATCGAAAGACGATTGAGATTTCATTGTACATTTGGCCTCTGAAATTCGGCGCAGGATGTTTTTCCGCGCCCCAAAATGAAGATAAAAACATTCCCAAAACAGGCAGCATATGGTAAGCAAGGCAAAAATAAAGTGGATACGTTCGCTGGAGATGAAGAAAAACCGCGACAGGGAACAGCTTTTTGTGGCGGAAGGCAATAAACTGGTGAGCGAACTGATCGGGGCGCTGGCATGTGAATGGATGCTGGCCGAGCCGTCGTGGATGGCGACGCAGGGCCATCTGCCGGCAAGGGAGCTGGAGGTGGCGGAGGAGGGAGACCTCCGGAAAGTGAGCCTGCTGAAATCGCCACAGCAGGTGCTGGCCGTCTTCAGGCGTCCGGCCGCTCCCGTGCCGGAGGGGGCCGACCGGGACGGGCAGCTGATGCTGGCGCTCGACGGCATACAGGATCCCGGCAATCTGGGAACAATCATCCGGCTGGCCGACTGGTTTGGCATCGAACACGTTGTCTGTAGTCCCGACACCGCCGACGCTTTCGGACCGAAAGCCGTGCAGTCAACTATGGGAGCGCTGGCACGTGTCGGCGTGCATTATACGGAACTGGAAAGCTTCCTGCAGGGCGGGACAGGCCCGCGCTACGGCGCCTTTGCGGAGGGCGACAGCCTTTACGCGCATCCGCTTTCCTCCGGCGGCATCCTGATCATGGGCAACGAGGGCAACGGCATCCGCCCGTCCGTCGAAGCCCTTATCGACAGGCGGCTCTGCATCCCCTCCTTTCCCGCCTCCCGCACCGGCGCCGGCGCCGAATCGCTGAATGTGGCGGTCGCCACCGGCATTATCTGTGCCGAGTTTCGCCGACCGCAGAAAAAAACATACAGCGCCGAATGACCGCGCTGTATGGCAAACCGTGGAGGCGTTTGAGTGCAGTTGGCGCTATCTGTTCACGTCGCCGCCGCTGGACTGATGGGTGTTTATCGTTGAGTATGTCAGCTTTTTAATATCAACATCCGAGCCGCTGCTTGCCGACACTTCGACCTTGTCCGCTTTTCCGCCGAGATAGAGGTCGGAGCCACTGCTCGCCGAGGCTTCAAGATTTCCCGAAGCGGATATTTCGACATGCAGGTCGCTGCCGCTGCTTGATGACAGTTTGCAGTTGCGGGTTTGCAGATTTTTGATGTGACAGTCCGAGCCGCTGCTTGCCGAGATGTCGGCGTCGCCGGCCACGCTCAGGTTGGCAATATGCACGTCTGAGCCGCTACTGACGTTCATCTGAAACGATCCGTCACATTTCAGGTGTTCGGCATGGAAATCGGAGCCTCCGCCCGAACTTACCCCGGTGAGCGCCGGAGCCGAAACATGTACTTTCAATCTACTGTTAAAGATAAAGTGTCTACGCATCTTTTCTTTCCTTTTGACGACAAGCGTTTCGCCTTTGACTTCGGTAACAATCAGGTCGATGTATTTTTCATCCGCTTCAACGACCACGCTGTAGGAGTCGCTTTGGGTAAAATAAACGTCAATACCGTCTCCCGTGCTTATTTTCTGGAAAGTGCCCGTTTCTCTCTTCTCCTTGACCACGGTTCCGGCCATGCAGGCCGCTGTTCCGAGAAATGATGCGCAAGTGAATGCCAATGCTACTGTAACTGAATTTCTTTTCATTGCAATGAATTTTTTTTGGGTTGTTATACTTGTTTATTGGATGGATGCGTATGATATCCGTTTATTTTCAGCGCCGTCCGACCTGCGGTCGATGTCCTGCGCAGGGGGCGGGCCTGCCGAAAACAAATACCTGTTTCATGACGCAATCACATGGAGGGCAAAGTTAGCCGTTTTATTTTTAAAACCGTACCTTTTCCCCTGTCCGGTTTTCCGTATGCATGACGCAAAGCTGCTCTTTTATATACAATTTCCTGAAGAACCTGTTCCCGGAGAACCTGAAAAATAGAAAGACCATAAACTGTTTTCTCGCGAAATATTATGTACTTTTGCGGGAAAATAGACAACTTGATACAGTAATTTTATCTATTCATGACATTTGAAGAATTAAATCTTGAGAAAGAGATACTGGATGGTCTGTATGCAATGAATTTTGAGGAAGCGACGCCTATTCAGGAACTGTCCATTCCTCATATTCTGGAGGGAAAGGACATCATCGGATATGCGCAGACGGGAACGGGAAAAACGGCTGCATACGTGCTGCCCATCATCAACCAGCTGGCAAAGGGCAACTATCCTCAGGACGCCATTAACGCAGTGATCATGGCGCCCACGCGCGAACTGGCGCAGCAAATTGATCAGCAAATCGAAGGATTTACCTACTACGTGCCCGTATCCACTGTGGCCGTCTACGGCGGAACGGACGGCATCACGTTTGCCCGGCAGGAACGCGGCCTGCAAATGGGCGCCGACATCGTGGTCGCCACCCCCGGACGGCTGATCAGTCACCTGAACATGGAGAGCGTTGACCTCTCGCGCGTTTCGTTCTTTGTCCTCGACGAGGCCGACCGTATGCTCGACATGGGCTTTTATGACGACATCATGCAGATATACCGGAAACTTCCGCCCACCTGCCAGATCATCATGTTTTCGGCCACCATGCCCCCCAAGATACGCACGATGGCGCAAACCATCCTCAAGCATCCCGAAGAGATCAAAGTAGCCATAGCCCGCCCGCCCGAAACCATCATCCAATCGGCCTATATCTGCCATGAAGCGCAGAAGCTGCCCATCCTGAAACACCTGTTTGAAGAAAGCCGTCCGCAGCGCGTCATCATTTTCTCTTCTTCCAAGATGAAAGTAAAGGAACTCGACGCCGCCCTTAAACGCTACGGATTCAATGTGCAGGCGATGCACTCCGACCTGGAGCAGCCGGTGCGCGACCAGGTGATGAAGGATTTCAAGAACCGGCACATTGATATACTGGTGGCTACCGACGTGGTGGCGCGCGGCATCGACATCACCGACATCAACCTGATTGTGAACTTCGATATTCCCAACGACCCGGAAGACTATGTCCACCGCATTGGCCGCACCGCCCGCGGAACCCACGGCGAAGGGCTGGCCATTACTTTTGTCGACATCAGAGAACAGTTCAAATTCAGGGAAATCGAAAAGTTTCTGGACAAGACGATTTACAAAATACCGGTAGACCCCTCGCTGGGCGAGGCGCCGGCTTACGAACCGGACAAGTATCGCTCGCTGCGCGGACGGGGAGGAGCACATGCGGGCAGCAGCGGCCGGAAAGCCCGCGGCGGAACCGCACGCCCGTCTTCCGGAAAAGGACGTCCCGGACGCCGCGGCAAAGCCCGCTGAACCTGCTTTCCCTGCAACCTTTCCGAAGATGCTTTGTTTTCCCTGCGCCAAAATCAACATCGGCCTCCGCGTGCTGCGCAGGCGGAACGACGGCTATCATGAAATAGAAACCGTCTTCTATCCCGTCCCCTTGCGGGATGCCCTGGAGGCGGTGCCGGCAAAGGCCTTTGCCTTTCATGCCTCCGGTCTGCCGCTGAACGTTGCGGCGGAGGACAATCTCGTATGGAAAGCCTTGAAACTGCTGCAACAAAGACACGTCATCCCGCCTCTGGAAATCTTCCTGCGGAAATGTATCCCCGACGGCGCCGGACTGGGAGGCGGTTCCTCCGATGCCGCTTTCATGCTGAAACTGCTCAATGACTGTGCCGCTCTTCATCTCTCCGATACGGAACTGGAAACACGGGCGGCCATGCTGGGCGCAGACTGTCCTTTTTTCATCCGCAACCGGCCGCTGCTTGCTTCCGGCACGGGCAACGTATTTGAACCCGTTGACCTTTCCCTGAAAGGATACACGATCCGGATCGTCAAACCGGACGTCTCCGTCTCCACCAAAGATGCCTACACATGGGTAACCCCCTCCGTGCCGCCGGTCTCCCTGAAGGACATCG
Organism: Tannerella sp.; assembly: GCA_031276675.1. Lineage (GTDB taxonomy): Bacteria > Bacteroidota > Bacteroidia > Bacteroidales > Tannerellaceae > Tannerella. Next base: position 4,987 of record JAISMO010000007.1, on the reverse strand, counting down.
TCGCGCAACCCGTCTCCGCGTGGAAACATACGCTGATGAACGACTTTGAACCCAGCGTATGCCGTCGCCGCCCGGTGATCGCTCAAATCAAAGAACGGCTTTACGCCGGAGGAGCGGTATATGCAGCCATGTCCGGTTCGGGGTCATCCGTCTACGGACTGTTTGATACGGAAGTGGACCTGTCGTTTCCCGGCTGCTTCGTCTGGAAAGGAACCCTGGATTGAGGCGGCAAAGAGGGCGGAGCGATTTTGCGTCTCCGCGTTCCGGCGACGGAAGGGAAGAAGCCCTTATACACAGCGTGCAGACGTTCTGAAATTCATCGTTTTCTTTTCGAACACAGCATCAGGATCAGGCCGGTCGCTTTGAACAGGATAGCGCCGCAGAAAAGGAGATGATACAGCACGGGAACGGGAAAAACCGTTTTGAAAGGCAGGGCGGTCAGGATCAGGCCAACGCCTGTCAGGATCAGGTAAAACCACAAACGGGGTTTGAATTTGCCGGCGCGAAACACGGAGATCAGGAAAAGCGTCTTGAGTGCGACTGCCATACCGAGCAATACCCGGAAATACCCCGCCTCCGCTCCCGCCCATTTGAAAGCAAAGGCGAGAGCCAGCACGCCAAGGCCGCTATATAAAAATACCTGTTTCGATTTTTGTATCTGTTTCATCCGGGAATATTTCAACCTGTCTGCGAATGTCCGACGGAAAGCCACATCGTTCATTCGCCGCACAAATGTAGCTGTTTTCACCCGGATTCCGCAATGGCAGACGCGGATTTCGACACGGCGCTCCATACAGGGAGGTGGCCCGCCGACATGAAAAAACACCGATTTTGTATTATCTTTGCCCGGCATTTAAAAGACCGATTATATGAACAAACAGAAAAGAATAGCAGCTATTCATGACATTTCCGGCTTCGGAAAATGTTCGCTGACGGTGGCGCTGCCCATTTTGTCAGCCGCCGGAATTGAAACGTCCGTCATCCCCACCGCCGTACTGTCCACCCATACGGGCGGTTTCACCGGTTTTACATACAGGGACCTGACGGAAGACCTCCGGCCCTTTATCAAACACTGGAAATCGCTGAACATTCCGTTCGACGCTCTCTATTCCGGTTTCCTGGGTTCTTTCGAACAAATCGAAATCCTGGGAACGCTGTTCGACGAGTTCAAAACGCCGGAGAATCTGATCCTGATTGATCCGGTCATGGCAGACAACGGGGAACTGTACAAGATATTCACGCCGGATTTCGCCCGGGCCATGAAGGAATTATGCCGGAAGGCGGACCTCATCATACCGAACATCACCGAAGCGTGTCTGCTGGTGGACGAGCCGTATGTAAACGGGCCGTATACCGAAGACTACATCCGGAATTTACTGAAGAAACTGAGCGATATCGGGCCGGGCAAGATTGTACTGACGGGCGTTTTTACGGATGACAGCCGGCTTGGCGCGGCAACGTATGACCGTACCACGGACGAGGTCGCCTTCCTGCTGACCGACAGGATACCGGGCTATTACCACGGCACGGGCGACGTCTTCGGCAGCGCCCTGCTGGCCGCCCTGCTGAACGGCTTCACGCTGCCGGATGCGACACGGATAGCCGTCAACTTCACCGTCGCCTCCATCCGGCGTTCCTTCGAAGCCCGGACCGATGTCCGTTTCGGCGTCAATTTCGAGCAGAGCATCCCCGGATTCCTGAAAGAACTGAACCTGATCTGACCGGAGACGCCTCACGCAATGAAAGACGCTGTGCTCCGCTCCCTCCCCTGTCTCCGCAGCAAAAACGCGAGCCTCAAAAAAATGAACGCATGACAGGCATTTCCGATCTGTATACACTGTATTTACAGCATCCGGCGGTCACGACCGACAGCCGGACAGGCCCTGCGGGCGCTGTTTTTTTTGCGCTGAAAGGCGCTTCGTTCGACGGAAATCAATTTGCGGAAAAAGCCCTGCAAGCCGGTTGCGCCTATGCTGTTATCGACGATCCGAAAGTGAAAACCGGCGACCGGATGCTCCTGACGAACAACGTCCTGCACACGCTGCAACAGCTTGCCCGTCTGCACCGTGAGACGCTGGGCATCCCCATCATCGGCGTCACCGGAACCAACGGCAAAACAACCACCAAGGAATTGCTGGCAGCCGTGCTGTCCGTCAAATACAGGGTGCTCTCCACGCAGGGAAACCTGAACAATCACATCGGCGTACCGCTCACGCTGCTTCGCCTGACGCGCAGGCATGAAATGGGCGTAGTGGAAATGGGTGCGAACCATCCCGGCGAAATACGGGATTTGGCACAGATGGTCCGACCCGACTATGGCCTGATCACCAACGTCGGCTGTGCACACCTGGAAGGTTTCGGTTCACCGGAAGGAGTCATTCGCGCCAAGGGAGAGCTGTATGATTACCTGCGCAAAACGAACGGAAAGATATTCATTCACAGGGACAATCCGCATTTGCAGGCCATGGCCGGCGGCCTCGAACAAATCACCTACGGCACAGGCCCCGATGCGTATATAAGGGGAGAAGTAACGGACCGTCATCCCTGTCTCCGTTTGCGATGGACTCAGCAGCATGGGATCACGCATACGGTCGACACGCATCTGGCGGGCGACTACAACCTGTGGAACGTGCTGGCGGCAGTTGCCGCCGGACGGCATTTCAACATCCCGCCCGACTCCATCAATGCGGCCATTGCCGCCTGCGAGCCGGCCGATCACCGTTCGCAATGGAAAAAAACAGCCCGCAACGAGTTGATTATCGACGCCTACAACGCCAATCCCGACAGTATGCAGGCCGCGCTGAAGAATTTCGCCACACTGCCGGTTCGTCCGAAAGCGGTGATTTTGGGCGACATGCATGAACTGGGAATAAACAGCCCGGCCTTCCATGAAGCGATCGTGAAACAGCTGCAAACCTTCGATTTCGACCGGACACTGCTCTGCGGCAAACAGTTTGCAGCCGTCGCATCCTCACGCTATCCCTGTTTTCCGGATACGGAGACCCTAACCGGCCATCTGACGCTCAATCCCTTGCAGGGCTATCATATCCTTATCAAAGGTTCACGTGCCGTTCACCTGGAAAAAGTAATCGACCGGCTGTAACCACGTGCTTTAACCAACGGAGCCGATGCACCCCGTTCCGCACGGGCTTCAGCCTGATTTCCCTTTTTATGGCCGTTGGCTTCAGCGATGAAACAGCACTAAGATGTAACAGACAAACCTCATTTTCACCTGATTTTCCATTCCTGAAGCCCGTGCGAAACAGTGTGCTGCCATCTCTCCGTTGATTAAAATCAACGGCAATAAAGAGGAATTGGGCTAAAGCCCGTGCGAGCCGCCGTTGCAGACCGTTTCGCACGGGCTTTAGCCCAATTCCTTTTCATTGCCGGCTGCTTCAGCTGACGGCGGAAATCCGGCACCCAAAAAAAAATCCCGGAACACCTGTCGTGTCCCGGGATTTTCAACAAACCTGATAGTTGTGATTTACTTCACAATCACTTTATAATTCTCGCTGCCGCCCTTCGAGAGGATGTAGAATCCTGCCGGAAGCGGAATGGCGGTGGTACCGGCCGGAGTGACAACCGTTTTCACCAGCGTACCGGCGGCGCTGTAGACGCTGACGCTTTCGGCCGTGGCGGAGGTGACGTAAGCAACGCCCGCTGCGCCCCAGACCTGGCTGCCTTCAACGGAGGCATTGCCCGTGGAGCCTCCCGCCTGCGTATCCACCTCCGGGAAGGTAACGTCCAGATTCAAATTTTCCTGTACGCCATAGACGGTAACTGTCCAGACGCCGTCCTCAAACTCGTAGCTAACATCCCTCATCTCTTCGTTCGGGAGTATGCGGCCCGTGATTACTTCCGGCGTCTTGCCGACATTCTCGCCCGTCGGAATGATTTTGAACACGTAGTTCTTTGTGCTCGGGACGTAATGAAGCCCCGTACCCGGAATGATCACGGCGTCCGTGCTCTCGCTCTTGGCGATATACACTTCGCGCTGGACAATTCCGCCGATCAGTTCCGGCTGCTCCGGAACACCAAGCACAGCATAGATGTTGCCGGCACAACCGTAAGGTTCCCTGAAGAAAATTTGGGAGCCTGGAATCAGATTTTGAATTTCAAGCAGGGTAAGAACCTTTTTTGCAGTTTTTCCAAAGGCCTTCCAGTGGACTCCGTCGAAACTGTATTCCAAATCCGGCGACCCGCCTACTCTTGTAAATTCTACTTTTCCGGCGAATTGCGTAGTACGGCCATAGAAATAGTCATAAATAGCCCGCCCGTCAATATTAGAGACTACCGTCGGATAGGTAAGAACAGCATAGTTAACACCACCAATAGGGAAAGGGCCACCGGGGATACTGCTGTCATATACATACAGGAAACCTAAGTTTATGTTTTGATTCACGTATTGTGACAAATCCAATCCTGTACCAATATAAGGACTTGCCGCAGAATATCCATCACCAAAAACCAAAGGCTCAACCTTCTGTCCGTTAACAGTAATCCATATCGTATCATGCCTGCCGTCAATAGTGGTAGCATATGTTCCAAAGCCAGACCCAAGATAAAATCTCAATGGGAGCTCGCATGTTCCAAAAACATACGATACCGGGTTTGTTGTAACTGCCTCAACGTTAAAGGTGGGTCCGCCCACATCTACAGACCCTAAAGAGGTATTATATTGCGCATTCACTGTAGAGAATGCGCCACTCAGCAAAAAGCTGGAAACAAGTAAAGTAAAAATCTTCTTTTTCATACATTTTCTTTTTAATAGGTTATTAAGTGTATTTGATTAAATGAAATTCAAACCGTTTCTGTATTTTCTTTTCTGTCCGCGTTACGGGATGAAGACGGTGACAATGGGGCCGAAGGGGCCTTTCTTGCCGACATTGTTCTCGTAGCGTGCGCAGAGGCCCAGTTGCCTGCCGCGTTCTTCGTCCGTAAATTCCAGCGTCAGCGACGAACGGGTCGCGAAGGAGGAATGAAGCAG
>JAISMO010000187.1 GCA_031276675.1 Tannerella sp. | reverse complement strand
GGCCGCAAAACAAGGCGCTTCCCCGGCATGATGATGATGGGGGAACGTGTGCACCGCAGTCAGCAGGACGGCGGCAAATGCGACAAATATTATGGAGAGACAGCGTTTCGGCATGTTTTTATATCAACAACAATTATCAAGTTTCGTGCAAAAATAAAATGCAAAAATGAGATATCCAAATTTTTTTACACTGCGGGGCGCATTTCAAAGTGCAGTCTGTCATCCGAAAGCAGTTTTATTTTTATCGTTCAGGCTCTGTGCCACCGGTCTGTCCCGATCCGGAAACGCTTCAGGCCGGACGCTCCGTTTCACACGGCCGGCAGCCCCATGCCCGTCACTTTGCGATACAGGTCGAGTGCGTAGACGTCGGTCATGCCTGAAATGTAGTCCAGGATACACTGTATGCGCCCGTAGGTTGTGGCGGCGCGTGTATCATACTGTTCCGGGATACGGTTCAGCAAGAGTTTGCTGTACGCTTTCTCCGGATGTGTCACCGCTTCAATCAAAATATCCATCAGGGAACTGAAGATATGGTAGCCGGCCAGTTCGATGTCGACCACCTCGTTTGCCCGGTAAATCCTGTTGTATGCCGTTTCGGAACAGCGCCGGTAGGCCTGCTGCGCCCGCTCGCCTATGTTTTCGATCAGCGGGCCGGCGTATGATCCGGCCAGCAACGCCTCCTCGTTCTCCAGAAAGACGCGCGTACACTCGTCCACCAGCAGGCCGATGATGCAGGAACGCAGATAGGCGATTTGCTCGTTGGTATCGCTTACGATTTGCAGCGTGTTCAGGATGCTGTTCAGCCGTTTGCCTTCAAAATATTGCAGCAGCAGCGCAACCGTCTCTTCAGTGGTCAGGAGGCGCAGTTTGTGTGCATCTTCGATGTCCATAATCTGGTAGCAGATATCGTCGGCCGCTTCGACCAGAAAGACCGGCGGATAACGTGCATAACGCCCGCTGTCCGGTTGCGTCTGATGAATACCCAGTTCGCCGGCAATGCGGAGAAACGTTTCTTCTTCCGTCTGGAAAAAGCCGAATTTCTTCTTTTCTCTTGTGGCCAGCGTGGATGCAAAAGGATATTTGATAATGGATGCAATCGTGCTGTATGTCAACACAAAGCCACCCATGCGCCGTCCGACGAACGGGTGTGTCAGCAGACGCAATGCGTTCGCATTGCCTTCGAAGAAAGCAAAATCTTCCCACCGTCCTCCTTCCTTGCGGACGTCCGCTTCCAGCGATTTGCCGTTGCCTTCCGTAAAATAGGCGGAAATCGCCCGTTCACCCGAATGGCCAAACGGCGGGTTACCCATGTCGTGTGCCAAACAGGCTGCCGACACGATGGAACCCATCTCCGAAAAATCAGTTTCCCTGTCGCCGTATTTCCGCAGCAGTCCGGCGGCGACATTGTTACCCAACGAACGCCCTGCGCACGATACCTCCAGACTGTGCGTCAGTCGATTGTGCACAAATACACTGCCCGGCAGGGGAAATACCTGCGTTTTGTTTTGTAGCCTCCGGAAAGGCGAAGAAAAGATCAGCCGGTCATAATCCCGCTGAAAATTTGTCCGTTCGTGCTTGCGTTCGTGATACGCTTCAATTCCCAGCCGTTTTCCGGAAAGCAGTTGTTTCCATTGCATATTCGTTCCATTTTTTTACGGTGCAAAGATACGGGAAGATTCAATCGTTCAACCATTCAGCGCTTCTAAATATTTGACCGAAGCGCTGTATGGAATGAAACTGATTGGAAGGAAATATAGAGGGATAGTACGGCAAATGCAGGAAAGAAAATGAAAATATGATTTGCGTGACACATATGGAACGCGATATTTTGTCAGGTAAAACCGGGTGTCAATGGCGGATTCCCACTTCCCTGAACGGCAAGCGGTATATTATTACCGTCGCAAGTGGGCCGGATAGAAGGATTTCGACCTGCGGCCAAATGAATTATGGGAATGGGTTCGTTTCAAGCGGGGGAAAATAAGCGGTCGACCCTCAAACCGTATGTTGGTGATCCACCTGGGGTTCGAACCCAGGACCCCATCCTTAAAAGGGATGTGCTCTACCTGCTGAGCTAGTGAATCAACTGAAAAGCGTTTTTTTTGAACGCGGGTGCAAAGATAAAACTTTTTTTTGTATAAACAACTGTATAACGTCTTTTGCATTCCCCATCGCGGGGTGGGTCAGGACAAAGGCATATTGATTTACTGCCTGAAAAACCTTCTCCGAGCCTTGATATAGCGGATACGAGTGCTTTACGGATGATTGCCCGGGTCAAACTCACATTAAAAAAAAGTCCTATCTTTAGCGCGGAATTTGCAAACAAATCCCATTGGACAACGATAGAACGCATGTTCAATCATCAAACTAACAACTAACGACATGAACAGATTAAAATTAAAATCAGGACGGATACTTGCGTGGGTTTTATTGCCTTTCGCACTGAGCGCGCAAGAATGGAAGCCGTCGGACTGGCCGGTTTTGAAGCATTATGACCGCGACCACCTGTTTCAGATCGCTCTGCCTCTGGGCGGCATCGGGACGGGAACCGTTTCACTCGGAGGACGGGGGGAACTGCGCGACTGGGAAATCATGAATGTTCCGGGTAAAAAGTACAGTACGGTTACGACCGGAAACAATGCGCCTTTTTTCGCCATCTATGTGAAACCGGAGGGGGAAGCGGCAACCGCCACGCTGCTGTCCGGCCCGCTGTATGCACATGAATACCTGCATTATGAGGGTCGTCCCGTGAATCATCACGGGTTGCCACGCTTTGCAGACGCTTCGTTCGACGCGGCCTATCCTTTCGGACAGGTTCGCCTTTCGGACGGGGCGTTGCCGGTGAAAGTCACCGTCAAGGGATTCAATCCCTTGATCCCGGGCGATGAAGAGGCAAGCGGACTGCCCATAGCCGTCCTTGCCTACGAGGTGAGTAACACCGGCAACCGTCCACTCGATGTAGCCGTATGCGGATCGTTGCGCAACTTCATCGGACGGGACGGCAGCCGGTTCCGTACCGACTGGAAAGGGGATTATATCCCCACGGGCGCCAAAGCCAATCGAAACGAATTTCGCCGGACGGGAAACATCCGGGGCATCTATTTCCGATCCGAGGGCGTGGCGAAGGACGATCCGGCATGGGGCACGATGGCGCTCACGACGCAGAGCGAGGCGGAGGTGTCTTATCGCACCTCGTCCAAAGCCGACGACTGGTGCAATGCAATCCTCAACTTCTGGGACGACTTCAGCACCGACGGGGTCATGAGCGAACGTCCGCAGCCGGATAATGAGGATGATCCGATGGCTTCGCTTGCTGTCCGCAAGACCATAGGGCCGCAGCAGACGGAGACTTTTACGTTCTTCCTCACATGGAATTTCCCCAACCGGAAAGCATGGTCGGACACGGTGGTCGGCAACCGCTACAGCCTCTCGTATCCCGATGCATGGGAAACGGCGGAGAGCCTCCTTCCGCGAATCCCCGAACTGGAGAAACAGACGCTTGCGTTCGTCCGTGCGCTGCTGGCGTCAAGCTATCCGGAGGAAGTTAAGGAGGCGGCGCTGTTCAATCTGGCCGCACTTCGTTCGCAGACGGTTTTCCGTATCGCCGACGGACACATGATGGGATGGGAAGGGACGATGGACCGGTTCGGTTCCTGCGCCGGTTCGTGTACCCATGTGTGGAACTACGAAGTGGCTACGCCTTTCCTCTTCGGCAACCTGGCGAAGACCATGCGCGACGTGGAACTGAATTATGCTACCCGCCGGGATAACGGACTGATGAACTTCCGCGCCGCGCTGCCGCTTTCCGAAGCGGCGAAGGGAAGGTCCGCCGCTGCCGACGGGCAGATGGGATGTATCCTCAAAGCATATCGCGAATGGCAGCTGTCCGGCGACCGTGCGTTCCTCGAAACCAACTGGCCGCAGATAAAGCAGGCGCTGTCTTACGCATGGACGGAACGGGGCTGGGACGCCAATCAGGACGGGGTAATGGAAGGATCACAGCACAACACGATGGATGTAAATTATTTCGGCCCCAATCCCCAAATGGGATTCTGGTATATGGGCGCGTTGCGGGCAGCCGAACGGATGGCGGTGGCAATGAAAGACAGGGCGTTTGCAAAGAAATGCCGCTCCCTGTTTGAACAGGGCAGTACATGGATGGACGAAAACCTGTTTAACGGGGAATATTACGAACATCGAATCACCGATCCGGAGACGTTCGAATATCTGGACATGGAGAATCCCGCCGTGACTGTCCCCCCGTTCCAGCTCGGCTCCGGATGCCTGGTCGATCAGCTTGTCGGGCAATACATGGCGCACATCTGCGGACTGGGTTATCTCGGCAAAAAGGAAAACATCCGTTCGGCGCTGTCCGCCGTCATGAAATATAACTTCACGGAAGATTTCAGCCGCCACTTCAACAACATGCGTTCCTACGCGCTGGGGAATGAATCGGGACTGCTGATGGCCTCCTGGCCCAAAGGTCGTTTGGAAGTTCCGTTTCCCTACTTTGCGGAAGTCATGACCGGATTCGAATACACCGCCGCCGCGGGCATGATTTACGAAGGCATGGAATCCGATGCCCTGAAATGTATCCGCGCCATCCGCGACCGGCACGACGGCGCCAAACGCAATCCTTTCAGCGAACCCGAATGCGGACATCATTACGCGCGATCAATGGCAAGCTGGGCAACGATCCTTGCGCTGAGCGGATTCCATTATTCCGGCATTGACCGCGCCATGACTTTCACCGCACGTCCGGGCCTGTATTTCTGGAGCAACGGCTACGCATGGGGACTGTGTCGGGTCGAAGCCGGGGAGGTGGAATTACAGGTACTGAAAGGATCGCTGTCCCTGGACACCTTCCGCCTCTCGGACGGACGTGAAAAGCGACTGAAAGACTTTACCGTCCGTGAAGGCGAAAGCCGGCGGTTGACGCTGAAGCCCTGACAAATGCCCGCTTTTCCTCCGTCATTCCCTGTCAGCTGAAGCCCAATGTCGTCAAGTGGAGAGGAATCCTGTAAAAAGCCATTGGATTGCTCTTCACTTGATGACATTTTTACGGTTGATGCTTAACATAACAGGAATCCGTGTCCATCCGTAAAATCTGCGTGCTAAAGACTTTTGAGACGTCCTCACCGGTAGCCGGTGAGTTTGCCGAACCTGTCTGTATGAGGATGACGAATAGCGCCTCAAAAGAAGAAACAGCCCTTTTTTGACGGATTTACCGCTACAGTTGCATGTTTTACCGCCGCTTAAGATGACATTTTGTGCTATCTTTGCAGCTGTATTTTTAAATCCTTACTTAAAACGTTACATAAGATGAGAAAAACAGTTGTTGGAAGCAAATGTGGTAAAACCGTTTTTCGGACAGCCTCTCTTGCTTCCAAGCTTCGGACTTGCCGAATGACATCATATTCACCTATATAAATTATGCAGGAACTCAACAGAAAGACAGTAAAAACGCAACCCCGTCCCGAACGCATCATTCAGTTCGGCGAAGGCAACTTCCTTCGTGCATTTGCCGACTGGATCGTATGGAACATGAATGAAAAGACGGATTTCAACGGCAATGTGGTAGTCGTACAGCCTATTGCCAACGGAATGACGGACGTCCTGAACCGTCAGGACGGATTATATCACCTCACCCTGAAAGGAATCGACAAGGGAGAGAAGGTATACCACACCCAGCTGATAGACGTGATCAGCCGGAGCATAAATCCCTACGTCCACTTCGACGAATATCTGGCGCTGGCGGACGACCCCGGCCTGCGCTTCATCCTCTCGAACACCACCGAAGCCGGTATCGCCTTCCATCCCGACAACCGCTTCGACGACCGGCCGGCCGGCAGCTATCCAGGCAAACTGGTGCAGCTGCTGTATCGCCGCTACCAAACGTTTCGCGGGGCGACGGATAGAGGGTTTATCATCTTCCCCTGCGAACTGATATTCGAGAACGGACGGGCGCTCAAAGACTGCATCCGACAATATATCGAACACTGGCAACTGGGCGACGGCTTCCGGCAGTGGGTCGATGAAGCCTGCGGGATATACAGCACCCTGGTAGACCGCATCGTCCCGGGATACCCGCACGAAACGGCAGACGAAATAAAAGCCCGGATCGGATACGACGACCGCCTGCTCGACGAAGGCGAAATCTTCCACCTCTGGGTGATCGAAGCGCCGGAAAACATCGCACGAGAGTTTCCCGCCGACAGGGCAGGGATGAACGTACTGTTCGCGCCGAGCGAAGCGCCGTACCACGAACGGAAAGTGACGCTGCTGAACGGCCCGCACAGCGTGCTCTCGCCCGTGGGATACTTAGCCGGACTGAATACGGTGCGTGAATGTGTGGAAGACAGCATCATCGGCGCCTATGTCCACAAAGTGATGTTCGACGAACTGCTCCCGACGCTGAACCTGCCGAAAGACGAACTGACGGACTTTGCCGACGATGTCCTCGACCGCTTCCGCAACCCATACGTAAAGCATCTGCTCACGAGTATCATGCTGAACGCCTTCCCCAAATTCCGCACGCGCGATCTCCCCGGACTGAAAACCAGCCTCCAACGGAAAGGTATCCTGCCGGACGGCATCGTGCTGGGACTGGCCGCCATCATCACCTATTATAAAGGAGGGAAACGCGGCGAAGACGACATCGTCATTCAGGACGACCGGAAGACCGTCGACCTGCTCCGGGAACTTTGGGAGACCGGCTCTACCCGCCGCGTCGCCGAAGGAACGCTGGAAGCGGAATTTATCTGGAAGGAAAACCTCAACCACATTCCCGGACTTACCGACAGGCTAACGGCCTCTCTCGACGCCATCCGGCAAAAAGGCATGAGGAACGCGGTAAAAGATATACTTCATGAGTAAACTTATAAAAATCCATCCCGCTGACGGCGTCGCCGTAGCAATCGAAGCGATAACGGCGGGCGAAACTATGCCCGTTGCCGGCAGCCGACTGACGGCGCTCGACAACATTCCCACCGGACATAAAATCGCCCTGCAGGACTTTGCCGCCGGCGAGCATATCCTCAAGTACGGCTCGCCCGTCGGACACGCCCGCTACGCAATTAAACAGGGCGCATTAGTCAACGAAAAAAACATCCGAACGAACCTCGACGGCGTGCTGGAATACCGCTATCTCCCGACGACCGCCATCCCGTCTCTGCCCGTCGTCGACGGCGAACGCCTTGCCTTCAAAGGCTACCGACGCAAAAACGGCGACGCCGGCATCCGCAACGAGATATGGCTCATCCCCACCGTCGGCTGCGTAAATGGCATTATTGCCAGCCTTGCCGACGAACTACGCAGGGAAACCGGCGGCAGAGGCGTCGACGCCATTGTCGCATGGCCGCACAACTACGGATGCTCGCAACTGGGGGAAGATCATGAAAATACGCGGAAAATACTCCGCAACATCGCCCTCCATCCCAATGCGGGAGGCGTCCTGGTCGTCGGTCTGGGATGCGAAAACAATCAGATAGACGCCTTCCGCGAGATGCTGGGCAACTTCGATGCCGACCGCGTCCGCTTCCTCGTTGCGCAACATGTCGGCGACGAACACAAGGAAGGCATGAAAATCCTCCGCGAACTTTACGACCTTGCCTCCGAAGACCGGCGGACGGACATTCCCCTGAGCGAACTGAAAGCAGGACTGAAATGCGGCGGCTCGGACGGCTTTTCGGGCATCACGGCCAATCCGCTGCTGGGCGTATTCTCCGACTTCCTCGTCGCGCAGGGCGGAACGACCGTGCTCACGGAAGTACCCGAAATGTTTGGCGCCGAAACACTCCTGATGGAACGCTGTGAAAACCGGACGGTTTTCGACAAAACCGTCCGCCTGATAAACGACTTCAAAGCATACTTCATCGCCAACCGTCAGCCGATCTACGAGAACCCCTCGCCGGGAAACATAGCCGGCGGCATCTCCACGCTGGAAGAAAAATCGCTCGGATGCACGCAAAAGTCTGGGACATCCGCCGTCCGGGACGTGCTAATGTACGGCGACCGACTGCAAACGCGCGGCCTGAACCTGCTGAGCGCGCCGGGCAACGACCCGGTCGCCTCCACCGCGCTTGCCGCAGCCGGATGCCACATCGTACTGTTTACCACCGGTCGCGGAACGCCCTTCGGCACCTTCGTCCCGACAATGAAAATCGCCACCACCGGCAGCCTCTACAACCGCAAAAGAAACTGGGCGGACTTCAACGCCGGTACGCTTCTCGAAGGCGAAAGCATGGAAGCCGCGAGCAAACGCTTCACGCAATACGTCATAGAGACGGCAAACGGAACATACGTAAACAATGAAAAAAATAACTGTCGGGAAATCGCCGTCTTCAAATCCGGCGTGACGCTATGAATACGACCGCCACAGACCGATAAAACCTCATTTATACCTGATTCAAAAACAGGAAAACAACCCCGGTAGCCCGGAGACGGCACGCACCCGATTACCTCATTAACAGTCTATTTCCGGTTAATGAGGTAATAAGGTCATGGGTTGCGTTTTGCAGGGAAAATGAGGTTTGGCTGTTACATCTTATTCATTTTTCATCGCTAAGCAAAAACGGATGATACGGATTGAGTTAAAAGAAAGGGTCGCACGCTGTACGCCTCCGGTGTATAGCGTGCGACCCTTTGAAATTCACTCCATGGATAGTCGAGGGCTTTGCTCCCTGCGCCTTGCCTCAGAAACGCCGGTACGGTTCAACACATCATAGCCGTTAACTGTTTTAATGAACGGAGAAGCAAGCGGATTGCAAATTAAACCGTAATTTTGCTCTGTATATTAAAAAAAAGAAAGAGATGACAGGTTACGAAACAAAGTATGCAGGATTGACCCTGAAGAACCCGCTGATAGCCGGGAGTTCGGGACTGACGGACAGCGCAGGGCGAAACCGGGAACTGGAAAAGGCCGGCGTGGGAGCGGTTGTACTCAAATCGCTGTTCGAGGAACAGATGGAGATGCAGAGCGATGTGTTGATGCACGAGGGGGATGCGCCCGATGCTGCCGCATACATCCGGGGTTATGTGAAAGCAGGGATGATGGAGGCATACCTGTCGCTGATTGAGGAAACGAAAAAGAGCTGTTCGATACCGGTGATTGCGAGTATCAACTGTTATCGGGAGGACACGTGGGCTGATTTTGCCGTGCAGATGGAAGCTGCCGGTGCGGATGCGCTGGAATTGAACGTGTTTTACCTGTATACGGATTTGGATTTCAAACCCGGCGAGGCGCTCGAACGTTATGTTTCCATCCTCCGGAAGGTGAAAGCGCGCGTATCCGTCCCCGTCATCATGAAAATCGGAAAAAGTTTCACGAACATCCCGGCACTGGTGAACCGCCTGAAATTGAACGGTGCGGACGGTGTCGTGCTGTTCAATCGCTATTACCAGCCCGACATTGATATTCATGCGATGCGGACCGTATCGGGACAGGTGTTCAGCAGCCGTTCCGACCTGAGCGACACCTTGCGGTGGACGGCCTTCGTTTCGGGCAAGGTGCCTGGCATTTCGATCGCCGCCTCTACGGGCATACATGACTGGGAAGACGTGGTGAAATGCCTGCTGGCCGGCGCCTCGGCCGTGCAGTTGTGCAGCGTCCTGTACAGGCAGGGCCTGGAAGTCATTCCGCAGATGCTGACCGCCATGGAAGCGTGGATGCTCCGCACGAAATACCGGACGACGGACGAATTTATCGGAAAGTTGAATTTCTCAGGCACAGCGAATCACATGTTCTATGAGCGTTCCCAGTTCATGAAATATTTTTCCGGCCGGGACGAAAAAACGAGCTGATACTTTTGGAAGGGGATACACATTCCCGCAGAGGAGGGGGAATCGCCCGGATGTTTCCGTGGCCCTTTTTCAGTGTATTTTTTTTCAGTGAAAATGTAACATTTCAAGGTTTTTCTCGTCACATGGATAACTGACTGACTATGTAAAACAGATAAAATGAAAACAGTATGAAAGTAAAAACAGGTGTATGCAGTGTAAGTGTGCTCGCCGTTGGCATGTTGCTGACGGGGAGTTGTTTTTCGTTCCGGGGCGCCAGAATCAAAGGCGACGGCAACGTGGAGGCAAGGGAAATTACCATCCGGGATTATGATGCCGTCCGGGTGCAGGGCGGTTCCATGAAGGTCGACTACAGGCAGTCGGACGATGCGCCGGGATTGACCGTTACGGTCGACCGGAACATCTTCGAGATGTATCGCTTTGAGGTGCATGACGGAGAACTGATCATCGAGCCGAAGGAAGAATACAAACATGACCGGTTTGTTCCTACACAGTTTACGGTGGTAACCAACTCCACCGGTCTGCGCCGGGTGAAAGCCGCCGGCAGGGTTGAATATACGGTCGGCAGCCCCTTGCGAACGGAGGAGTTGAATTTCAGTCTGGCGGGCGGCACGAAAGTCGATTTGAAAAATGCCGTCGTGCTGCGGAAGCTGGAAGTCAAGATTGCCGGCAGCGGTACGCTGAATCTCCCGGCCCTGACGGGAGAAACGTTTGAGAGTGACATCGCCGGGTCGGGGAGGATGAATCTGGGAGGAGAGGTTGCCAGGGCTTCGTTCGAGATTGCCGGCAGCGGCACGGTGCACGCCTTCGACCTGCAGGCAGGCGAGGTGAAATGCAAGATCGCCGGCAGCGGATACGTTGAAGCCAGTGCAAACAACAGCCTTCAGGCCGAAATTGCCGGCAGCGGAGACATCCGGTATCGCGGCAATCCGCAGCAGGTCAACACGAATGTGGCCGGGTCAGGCAAAGTCCGGAAGGCGGACTGAGAGACAGCAGCTTCGGGCCGACAACCGGCCCGAAGCCATGCCGGATCAATAGCTAAACCACTTCTCCGTTGGTTAAAACCAACGGCAATAAAGTAGAATTGGGCTGAAGCCCGTGCGGAACGGTCTGCAACGGCGGCTCGCACGGGCTTTAGCCCAATTCCCTTTTATGGCCGTTTGCTTCAGCGATAAAAAATCAATAGCATAGAACAACCTCTCCTGCTGGACAGGCCACGATAAAACCTCATTTCCACCACAAAACGACCTCCGTAGCCGTAATAAACCAACGCCTCATTACCTCATTAACTGGAAACAGACTGTTAATGAGGTAATGAGGTCATCGGGTGCGTGCCGTCTTCGGGCTATGGAAGTTGTTTTGTAAAGAAAATCAGGTGAAAATGAGGTTTGGCTGTTACATCTTATTCATTTTTCATCGCTTACCACTTGTTTTTTACGGGATGATGGCCGATTGAATGTTGCTCCAGGGGCCTTTTTCGCCGCGTGAATTTTCCCAGCGCAGGGCTACGTAGAGTGTTTTTCCGGCGTCGGGGAGGTCGAACGTGAACGTGTAGGGCGACGCGGTGTCGAAAGCGCTCTTCGTGAGGTCGTCATACGACGTGGGCGGCGTTTCGAGTTCGGCGTAGACGAGTTCGACTCCGTGCACTCCGTGAGGTTTTGCCACGCTGCTTTTTCTTTCCTGTTCGTGGGCGTGGAAATGCACTAACAGGCGGTGACCAAGGGCCTGTTCGATACGGAAATCCGGCACATCCGTCGGAATGGGTACGTGGGGATAGTGTTTGCCCTGACGGCGTCCGTAGATGCTCATCGTTTCCAGATCCGCATCCGTGACGTTCGGATTGCCGACCAGCAGGGTGCACAGCTGTCGAACCATGGGTTCATAGACATTGCGGGCGGCGTTTTTGGCAAACGTCATGCTTTGGGTTCGTTCGGCGGGGTTGACGTTATAGGTCGCCCACGCGGTTTCCCATCCTGTCCTTGCCGGCAGAACGGTCGATGAAAACCAGGGTTCGGGAATGCTCCACGGCGTTACGTTGAGTGTAACCTTGTCGGTGATGACCCGTTGTTCGATGTTAAACTGTGCGTCCTGTGCGCTTAGCGTTGTTGCCATTTTTTTTTATTTTAGTGAGTTACTGCTGTTTTTAACCGCACAAATGTAAGTGTTTTTACAATATACGGCGCTTTTTTGCGGGTTTTTTTTCTGTTAAATCTGTATATGGCTGACTGTGAGCGAGATATTTTTTAGTCTTCGTCATTCCGACTTAAGTTTTTATCGCTCCGAGTTAACTCTGCGCCGCGCAGAGTTAAGTTTTTGTCGTTCCGAGTTAACTCTGCGTGACTCCGAGTTAAGTTTTTGCCGCTCCGAGTTAACTCTGCGCGACGCAGAGTTAACTCGGAACGACGCAGAGTTAAGTCGGAATGACGCAGAGTTAACTCGGAGCGGCGCAGAGTTAAGTCGGAATGGTGTGTTTTTTGTGTGGGACGGTTCGCGGACAGACGCTGTTTCAGTCCCGAAGCAGCGTTCCGCCGACGGTGCGGAAGTAATCGGTCTCGGCAATACGCAGGCTGGCTCTGGCTTCAATGTGTCTGCTTCGGGCTTCCTGCCGGAGCGCCTGCGCTTCCAGCAGCCGCGATACGGTTTCCAGCCCCAGCTCGTAGCGGTCTTTGACCACACGGAGATTTTCCTGCGCTTGCAGGTATTCATCGCGTGCGAGCGAGGTCTTGAGCAGCGCTTCATCCCAGGTATTCCAGGCTTTCACCATCTCCAGCCGCAGCAGGTCGGCCGATTCCTGCATCCGGTATTCCGCAAGCGAGACGTCGGCCTGGGCCGAACGCACGCGGTTGTTGCCTTCGATCCACTGCGTGAGGGGAATTTTGAGCGACAGCAGGGCCGAAAACGACGCCTTGTCGAACAGTTTCGTGTCATTGACGAACAGGCCGTTGAGATAGTTATATCCGCCGCCGAGCGTCAACTGCGGCATAAATTCGCTTCGGGCAAGGGCTACCTGCTGTTTCTTCCACTCCAGTTCCTTGTGCAGGAGGGCGTATTCCACGCGCACGCCCACGTCGGGAATGTGGTCCGGCAACGCGGTCGGCAACGCATCCGGCAGCGTGTCAACCGGTTCAATGGCGTCAAACAGATTCAGTCCAACCGTCATGCAGAGATGCATCCGTGCCAGCCGCAGCCCGTTTTCCGCCTCGCGCACCTGTACCCGGGCCTCGCCCAGTTTTACCTGTGCTTTCATCCGGTCGTTTTCCGCCACGGTTCCCGTTTCCACGCCATGCCCCGCGTCGTCTGCCACACGGCGGACGGCCTCTCTGTACTGCTGTGCGGCGGAAAGCAGTTCCCGTATCTTTACATATTCCCAGTAGGCCCGGTCGGTGTTGAGGATGACTTCGGCTTCGGAACGGGCGATGTTCAGCTGTGCCATCTGGCGGCCGATTTTGGCCGTTTTATAAGCCGCCGTAATTTTCCCGCCCAGGTAAACGGGTTGTTCGAACCGAAGCCCCGACAGGCTCACGTGATGCGGTTTCAACCAAATGTCCAGATCCATGTTTGCTTTGGAAAACACCTGTCCCCAGAACTGCTTTTCCCAGTCGGGCATTGGCGTGCGGTTCATGGCGTCCGTCAGTGCGCCGGCGTCGAAGAGGGGGTACGGTTTCCGGTAACGGTAGTCTGACGAGGAAAACAGGTAAAGGCCCTGCGCGAAGATGCGCGGCAGAAAATTTGCCCGATAAGCCTTCACTTCGTATTCGGCCTTGCGCAACTGCATGTGCGCCGATCTGGCCTGACGATTGTTGTTCAGCGCCAGCATTCTGCAACTGTCCAGCGTGAGGCGGCTCTGTGCCTGCACGCTCATGCCGCCGGCCAGACACAGGGCGGCGATCAGGTATCTCATTTTTCCATTCATTGCCATTTCTCCATCCACAGGGTTACTTCACTTTCACGCCGTAGAACAGCGCATAGAGCACGGGAATCACTATCAGCGTAATCAGCGTGCCGACGGTCAGTCCGCTCATGATGACGACCGCCAGCGAGCCGAAGAGGACGTCGGACAGCAGGGGAATCATGCCCACGATTGACGTGCCCGCCGCCATCACTACCGGACGGAAGCGCGAGGAGGAGGCCGCGAGCAGCGCTTCGATGGCCGGCGTCCCCGCTTCCGTCAGGCGCATCACTTCCTCCAGCAGCACAATGCCGTTGCGTATCATCATGCCCATCAGTCCCAGCGAGGCGACGATGGCCACAAAGCCGAACTCCTTTCCGCTGATCAGCAGTCCGCCGACAATGCCGATGGCGGCCATCGGAATGCAGAGGAAAATAATGAGCGGCTTGCGCAGATCCCTGAACAGCAGTATCAGGATGGTGATCATCAGGACGAGGGAAACCGGAAGGCCGGCAAACAGGTAGCGCGTTGATTCGGCGCGCGCTTTGGCTTCGCCCCGCCACGAGCGTTCATAGCCGGCCGGCAGGGATATCTGTTCGATTGGCCCGCGTATGGCCGCCAGCGACTGGGCGGGCGTGTAGCCAAACAGGTTGTTGCACTGGGCACAGATGGCGCGTTTGCCGTTGAAACGCCTCACCACCGGGTCTTCCCAGCGGAGCGTGACGCCGTTGCTTACCTGACCGACCGGCGAAGGTTCCAGGAGGTCTGAAAGCACGGCCGAGATGCTTTTGTTTCCCATGAACAGATCGGTGACGGCTATCCTGTCCAGCGAAGGCAGCAGCGTGGCCACCGGGACGCTGGACAGGTCGTCGACCGGTTCTCCCCGCGCGTTGGTGCTTCGCAGGTAGAGCGGTTCGGAAGTGGAGCCGTTGTAGTATGTGCCGACCGGCATCCCGTCGGTGGCCGCAAGCAGGGCCATCGCCACGTCCGTTCGCGAAACGCCGGCGCTGCGTGCCGTTGCCTGATCGTAGCTTACGCTCAGTACAGGCACCTGCGGCTCCCAGTTGCAGGCGGTTAGCATCACCGACGGCTCGGCCTCCATGATGGCTTCGGCCCGGGCGGCGAGGTCTTTCAGCACGGCCGGGTCGGGGCCGCTGAACATGGCTTCGATCGGACAGGGTTTGTACATCAGATTGTATTGCTTGATGCGGACGCGGGCTTGCGGATAGTGTTCCGAAAGTTCCTTTTGCAGGGCGGGCAAGGCCTGCGACATGGCCTCCGGCGAGGTGAAATCAACTATCAGTTCGCCATAGGCCAGCGACGGCTCGGCCATCGAACGCACCAGGTTGTAGCGGAAAGGCGTCTGTCCGTAGCTTGAGGTCACGTGCGCCACGTCTTCCCGTGCCAGCAGGCGGCGTTCCATGTCCTGCAGGTCGGCCTTCACACGGTTGATATGCGTTCCTTCCGGCATCTTGAATTCAATGTAGGCCTGTTCGTATTTGAAATCGGGGAAGAAACCATGACGCACGTACAGGAATCCCCACGCGCTCAGGGCAAGCAGGAGCGCGACAACCGCCAGCGTGGTGAGCCGGTGCGAGAGCATGAAGTACAGTATCTTTCGCAGGGCGACATGGAAGCGGCCGGTGAAGACTTCGCCGGTGGCCGGCACCTCCTTCTTCACCTTAAAAAAGAGGTCGGCCTGAACGGGTGCCAGGGTGATGGACAAGATCCAGCTGATGAAAAGCGAAACGGCCAGGACGATGAACATGTCACGCACGTAGACGCCGGCCATGTCAGGCGAGAGGAATATCGGGAAAAAGGCCAGTATGGCAATCAGCGTGGCGCCCAGCAGGGGAAGAGTCGTTTTGCGGGCCGTGTTCGTCAGGGAGAGCGGTTTCTTGACTCCCCGCTGCATGTCCACCAAAATGCCGTCGATGACAACCACCGCGTCGTCCACCAGCATTCCCATAGCCAGCACCAGTGCGCCCAGAGAAACGCGCTGTAGCGTCCCCTCGCACAGGTCAAGTATGATAAACGATCCCAGCACAATGACCAGCAGGTTGGCGCCCAGCACAATGCCACTGCGGAATCCCATCGTCAGCATCAGTACCGCAATCACGATGAGGATCGCCTCTATCAGGTTTTTCAGAAAGACGCCGATGGCTTCGTTCACCCGGTCGGACTGAAAGAAAACTTTGTGGAAGTCGATACCCAGCGGTATGCTGCCTTCGCGTTCCATCCTGTGCAGATATTCTTCCACCCGTTTTCCCACTTTCGTGATGTCGTGCCCGTGTACCATCGAAACGGCCAGTCCGATGGCCCGCTGTCCGTCGTAGCGCATCATCTGGCGTTCCGGTTCCACGATGCCGGCGTGCACGCTGGCAATGTCCTTCAGGCGCAACTGATCGTTTTCGTGTCCCCGGATAAGCAGATTTTCGATGTCGGCAATGCCGCCGTAGTTGCCGGACACGTCCAGGCGTATCCGCCGGTCGCCGCTGTTGAAGTATCCGGGATACACCATCCGGTTCTGATTGCGGATGGTCAGCAGCAGTTCGTAGAAATGCACGCCCAGATGCGCCAGCCGGTCCTGGCGAATGTCTATGTATATGCACGGCTTCTGTTCGCCGAAAGTAGCCACCTTGCCCACGCCTTCGATCGTGTAGAGTTCCCGTCTGATTTTGTCGACATGGTCGTTAAAATCGGTATCCGAAAAGCCGTCAACGGTCAGCACGTAGAACAGTCCGTAGACATCTCCGAAATCGTCAGCCACAACGGGCATATCTGCTTCGGCCGGCAAGGCTGGAACGAGGTCGTTCACCTTGCGGCGCAGCATGTTCCAATGCTGCTGAATCTCCTTTTCCGGCAAGGTGACGTCCAGGGTCACCTGGATGATGGACAAGTCGGCGGAGGACTTCGATTCTACCGTCCCGACGCCAGACATGGAACGAATGGCTTTCTCCAGCGGATCGGTCACCTGCAATTCCACCTCGCAGGCCGAGGCTCCGGGATATTTCGTCACAACCTGTGCAACACGTACCACCAGTTCAGGGTCTTCCATCTTTCCCATCCGCAAAAAGGAAAGCACGCCACCCACCATCATTGCTCCCACAAGGAAGTAGAGCAGCAGGCGATTTTTCAATGCCCATTCCGCCGGATTCATCACAGCAATCCTCCCACATTGGTTTGACTGGCAGGCGGGAGGGGTTTCACCTTCATGCCGTTCCTGATGGCATGTACACCGGCCGTAACGATCCGTTCGCCTTCCTGCAGGCCTTCCATTACCACCAGGTATCCGTCGCGCCGTATCCGGCCTGCACGAACCGGTCGGGCCTCCAGCGGTACCTCTTCCGAAGTAAATATCCAGACATGCGGATGGTCGGCACGCTCAAACAGGGCTGAAACGGGAATCTCGCACACGGCTTTTGCTTCCCTTTTATGGGTGACGATCACTTCGGCGCTCATGCCCGCGGCCAGCACAACACCTTCGGATTGCCTGATTCGCAGGCGCATCCGGTAAAGCTGAGCGGCATTGCCTTTGGGCGTCGCTTCCATTGCTTCGAGTTGCAACGGCGTATCGGGCGCCGTCGAAACGATGGCTTCAAAACGTTCAAATTCGTTCCGGCGAGCGTATTCCTGTACAGGCAAATTGATTTCCACCTGCCATTCTCCCGCGCCGATCATGGATATGACCGGCATTCCGGCAGCAACGGTTTCACCGGCTTCATGCAGCTTTTCACGGATGTAGCCGTCGAAAGGCGCCGTCAGGCGGGTGTCGGCCAGTTGATTCTTGTGATGGTCGTATTTGGCAGTGATTTGTTCCAGTCCGTAAACGGCCTTTTCGCAGTCGCTTTTGGTGGCGCTTCCGCGGTGATAGAGTTCGACGATTCGCTCGGTGGCAGCCTTCACCTGCTGATATTCGGCTTCGACGGCCGCCAGTTGTACACGGCAGTCGCGTGCATCCAGTTCGGCAATCACCGTCCCCCGGCGAACAAACGCCCCTTCCACACAAGGTATTCGCTCAATGGCGCCCGCCATCCGGAACGACATGTTCACCTCCGTGTCGGCGTACACTTTGCCCGGATAAACCGATTTCTCGGTCACGGTTGACAGGCGCACGGTATCAATTCTTGCCGTGCGCACAATCGAATCCACACTGTTATGCGTCCGGCTGCATGAAATGCAGACCGGTATGATCCATATCCATCCTGTCACGAAACTGTTTTTCCTCATCTTTATCCATTTTAATATTAAACCTCCGACAAATCCAATTTGTTCATGCCCCGGAGAGCATTTGCTTTTCCTTTTTTTTTGTCTTTTCACTGCATGTATACGAATGAAAGTACTGAAAAATCAGGTCGCACGATAAGGAAGCAGCCGTCTTTAATATTCTTTGCGTAAACACATCGTAAGGATTAAGTATTTTTGTTCGCATCAGGCGCCGTCAATCTGACAGTAAAAGTTACTTTTGCGTAATCAAAATTCTATTAAAATATGAAAAGGATTATATTAGCAGTTTTTATTGGTGTCTGGTGCTCGTCGTGCACCAGACAGGATGGGGATATCGAATGTGTTTCCCGTCCGGCAACTACTTCAACAAATCTTCATTATGCAGGCAACAAATCGCCTCTGCAACCTTTGTATTTCATCAAACTTCCGGTGGGTTCAATCCAACCCGAAGGATGGATTAAGGAGTATTTAATCCGTCAGCGCGATGGCCTTTCGGGGCATTTGGGCGAAATAAGCGCATGGCTTCAAAAGGACGGTAATGCCTGGTTAAGTCCCGACGGAAAAGGTGATTATGGCTGGGAAGAAGTGCCTTACTGGTTGAAAGGATATGCAAATATCGGATATATTCTGAACGATGCCGGCATGATTGCCGAAGCCAAAACATGGCTGGAAGCCGTGCTGAACAGCCAGCGCGAAAACGGATATTTCGGACCGTGGATTGAAAAAAACGGAAAACCTGATTTGTGGGGGAATATGATTATGCTATGGTGTATACAGTCATATTACGAGTTTTCAGGCGACCAGCGGGTTGTGCCTTTCATGCGTAACTATTTCCGCTGGCAGCTGGAACAGTCCGATGAGATGTTTCTTGAAGATTTCTGGGAAAACAGTCGCGCGGGAGACAATCTCCTCAGTGTATACTGGCTGTACAACATGACCGGAGAGAGCTGGCTGCTCGAACTTGCCGAAAAAATTCACCGAAACACAGCCGACTGGCGCAGGGATTCAAGTTTACCCAACTGGCACAATGTCAATATTGCACAGTGTTTCCGCGAACCGGCTACCTGGTGGATACAGAGCGCCGATTCCGCCGACCTGTATGCTACGTACAACAATTTCCAGCTGATACGCCGCACTTTCGGACAGGCGCCGGGAGGAATGTTCGGCGGCGACGAAAAATCGCGAATGGGATACATCGACCCGCGTCAAGGTGTAGAAACATGCGGAATGGTCGAACAGATGGCTTCCGACGAAATACTGCTCCGTCTGACCGGCGACCCGTTCTGGGCCGACCATTGCGAGGAGGTGGCGTTCAATACGTATCCGGCGGCTGTGATGCCCGATTTCAAATCCCTGCGTTACATCACCGCTCCCAATTCGGTGGTCGCCGACAGCAAAAATCATCATCCGGGCATCGACAATCAGGGTCCATTCCTGATGATGAACCCGTTCAGCAGCCGTTGCTGCCAGCATAATCACACGCAGGGCTGGCCCTACTATGCCGAACATCTCTGGCTCGCAACGCCCGACAACGGACTGGCGGCGG
This sequence comes from Tannerella sp., assembly GCA_031276675.1. Classification (GTDB taxonomy): domain Bacteria; phylum Bacteroidota; class Bacteroidia; order Bacteroidales; family Tannerellaceae; genus Tannerella. The sequence goes on along the minus strand of JAISMO010000187.1, from coordinate 26,710 downwards.
TACTGTTCAATTCGTGTACGGTGAAAGCGAAAGTGGCGGACGGTACGGAAGTAACGGTTTCCGAAGTAACCAACTATCCTTTCGAAGAAGATATACGTATGAAAATCAATACGCCTTCGGATGTCGATTTTCCGCTGTACATACGCATCCCCGCATGGTGTAAGAACAGCAGCATATCTGTCAACGGAAAGAAAATCGGAACTTCGCTGAAAAAGGGAACTTATGCCCGAATATCGCGTACGTGGAAGGACGGAGACGAACTGACCGTCCATTTCCCGATGTCGCTGGGGGTACGCCGATGGGCGGTGAATCAAAACAGTCTCAGTGTGGATTACGGCCCTCTGACTTTTTCGTTAAAGATTGCCGAACGGTATAAAAAAATCGGAAGTAAAGCAACCGCTATATCCGATTCGCACTGGCAGGAAGGAGTGGACGAATCAAAATGGCCTTCGTGGGAAATATATCCCGACAGCCCCTGGAATTACGCCTTGCAGTGCAACGTCGAACATCCGGAACAGTCGTTCACGGTTGTGAAAAAAGCGTGGCCCGATGATAATTTCCCGTTTACGCTGGAGAGTGTTCCGATTGAAATCAAGGCGAAAGGCAGCAGAATCCCGTCGTGGACAATTGACAAATTCGGGCTGTGCGCCGTGCTTCCCGCTTATCCGGCACGTACTGCAGGAACGCTGGAAGACATCACGCTGGTACCGATGGGCGCAGCTCGACTGCGAATATCGGCATTTCCTGAGTTTGTGAAATAGCGGATGAGGGGGCGCCGGACTGCGCAGTGCGAAGAAAATAAAGCGTTGACGAAGGATGCATTTGAAAGGACTGCCTTTGAATGGGAATCCAAAAAACGACTCCTTGGAATACATCCGGAAAACAAGTGCTTGTATTTTTTTATTTGACGGTTTATGACCGAAAGCCGGCAGCCGATGCAGGATATTTCTCCAAACCATCGACTGCCGGCCTTGTAATACTATCTGCATATTCTTGCAGTTTCCTTTGCGACCTCGTCGCCGGAAGCCGCTGCTGCGACAAACAGAGGCGGTTTTGCTCCGTTCAGTTTGGCATTGCAATATTCGGCGATAAAGTTTTCCACGCTCAGGTCGATATTTTCGTCGTAGGGTTTCCCCACGCCAAGATGTTCCGGCCAGCATTTCGACTGTTCGACATCCGACAGGGCTTCCCGATACTTACCGGCCTGTACGTTTTCGAGGGCGCAGAACAGCCAGGCTTTCCTGTAGACCGCGCGTCCTTCGTAAGCGCCCTCGTTGGGCAACACTTTCAGACGGGCAAGGTAGTCGGTACATTCACGGTATTTCTTTTGCAGAAGCATAGCCGCCGCATATTTTAAACCAATCATGTCGTTGTCGGGAAATGCGGTTGCGTATTCCCTTGCCTTCTCATACATCGCATCATACTGTTTTGCTTCCTGAAAATGGCGTATCAAAGCCAGTCCCGTCCGCCACGACTTTTCCATACGCTCGGCACGGAGCAGATCGTTCAGCCTTCCTTCTCCCCTGCGGAATTGCGCACGCGCCTGATAAAATATGACATCGTCGGGCATTTCGGCACACTGTTCCCACAAGGCGGAGGCTTTTTCGTCCTCGCCCAGGAAACCGTACAGCACGGCCAGATAATACTTGCTCTTCCACTTGCCGGATTTGTCCACCGCCCAGCGGAGCGCCGGAAGCGTTTCGGTACGGAAGGGAAAGACCATCCCCACAGGCTGCGATTCGGCCTGCTGCAACAGCGCCTCATACCGCTCATCGCCCTGCCGGAACAGCAGATACGCGCTACGGTAAAGAGCCGGCGGATAGTCCGGCGCAAAGGCATACAGTTTCAGCGCTTCGTCGACACAGTGAATGCTTTCGTACCATCCCGCCATCTCCATGAACGTTTCGTGAGGCAGTTCACAGCGGATATATTTCAGAAATTCCCGTTTGTCGTTCTCCGAAAGGGTGAGCAGATATTTTTCGAAACGAGCGTAATGATTCAGCGGCTCGTCCCGTTCGATGAGGGCGATGACCTTGCCGGCCTCCGCCGACCTGCCGGATTTGCGGAGGGCCACCGCCTGCAATTGCCGCGCCTCGCCGGCGTCCGTTCCGCAGGCAAGACCCTGCTCCGTGTACTGAAACATCTGTGTCCACTCTCCCTGCTTTGCCGCTTCTTTTGCCAGACAGATACAGGATGCCGCCCGCAGTGCAGGCGACAATGCCGCTACCTTAAAGCCGTCGATCGCGTCAATCGTATTTCCGAGCCTGCTGTTTGTCAGGCCGTACAGGAAATTGCCGTCGGGGTCATACGCATTGACGGACAGGATGGCGCGGGCACAGGAATCCGCCTCGGCAAACCGTCCGCGCCAGCAGTAGGCGAAACCCAGATCCCTCAGTGCGTACACGGCATACGGTTCAAGGGCCAGCGACTGTTTGAGCAGGTTGATGGCGTCGCCGTAGCGATTTTCGTTCAGCGCCTGCTGTCCCCGCAGGTATAAACCATACGCGGACCGATAATCGAGTGCGGCGGGCGAAGTTACAGGACGCGCAAGACGGTTATCGGCAGGATTTTCGGAGTAAACCAGCCGGTTGGCGCCCAACACGGCTTTCAGCGGGCCGGCGGCGCCGTTCAGCGCAACGGTGGTCTGCCAGGTCTGCAAAACATCGAGCGACAGCGTTTCGCTGAAAATCCTGCGATCACCGGCATACACGCTCAAGTTGTCTTCGATGCGCTGTACGGGCGAAAAACGGACCGTCACACTGTCGCCCGTCCGGACAAGGTTGAGCGCGCCCGCGTCGTTCGCCTTCACCATGCCGCCGGTCTCCTTTACCGGATACCAGTATTCTTTCCATGTATCGGTGGCGCAGGGAGCAAAGGCGTATTGCTTGAAGGGTGTATAGCTGCTTTCCGTCCCCGCCTGGTTGTAGAGCCGTCCCGACTGCAGTTCGACATATTGCCCGTCGGTATCGGTCAGCAAGTCTTCCCATATCATTCCCGAACGTGAGAGTCCCCACAGAAAGATTTTCATGCCGAGTTTGTCGTTAAACGCCGAATAATGTACCGAGCCGAACCGGTCGTTTTCGTAGTAGGCGCCATAGAAATCATTGTAATTTCCAATCACGTGCATCGACTTGTCTCCTCCGAAGGCGTGCGTGGCATAGCGCGACAAATCCCGGCCCTTTTCGTCGAACGGCCAGGAATGTACATCGCCGCCGTGACCGATGTAATACTGTCCGGGGAAGATAAAGACCAGATCATCCGCAGCGCGGTATCCGGCGTTCATCCAGTGATAGTAGGGCCGCGGAAACGGCGTGGTATTGCGCCAGGTGGTTGACGTGGTAAAAAAAGCCTTGTCGGGCTGGAGGTTGATCTCCACCTGCCACCAGGTGCGGGTAATCATGTCGAAAGCCGCCACAAAGCAGCTTGCACTGCCGTCGTCGTTCCGGCGGGTGAGATAATCCACCGGCGAGGCGGTGGAAGGCGCATGACCGATGATGCCGAAGTTGGGTTCGATGCCGCCCGAAGTCCACGGGCCGCGCATGGCAATGTTACGGAACTTGACGGCGTGATTGAAGTAAATAAATTCCTTGCCGCTGCTTTTCTCCACCGCGCCCCATATTTTTCCGCCGATAGCGGGAATGACGGTTACGCGGACATAGTCGTTTTCGAGCACCACGGTTTCCCACTTCTGAGGCTGTCCCTGATGCGCATATCCGTCGTATTTGAAATACGGATAGAAGGCGTTCTTCGGACGGGGTATCGGGTCGGGATCACCGTATGGATACGTGGTCATCTCGACGGTTTCCTCGCTGAGGTCTGTCTTTTCACCGCGGTCGCAGGCGCCAGGCGCCCATACAACCGCCACTGTCACCGTACAGCATACGAGGATGACGGTAATTATAAATATTGAACCGGATTTCATGCCTGTTTATTTATTTGTTTGATGGATTCATACTGCTAAAATGCTTTCAACTGTTCCCGGATACCCTGCCGACGTATCCTTCACGGTTCGCCCGCCTCATTCCCGGCCTCCGTATTCTGCTTGTCCTTATTGGCTTCATAGCGTCCGAGGTGTATGGCATAGACGTCGTTGTAGTGCTTGATCACGGCGTTCAGGGCATTTACGTAAGTCGTATAGGCCGTCTCTCCGTTCATGATGATGAGCGCTTCGATGCAGTGAAACATGGTCCGCATGGATTTCTCCACCCCCCGGCGCGATTGCAGCATGTTATACTCCGGTTTTCCGACCACCGTTTCGATGTATTGCAGCGCCAGGGCTTCGAAGGCCTGATTTTTGGTTTGCAGCGCCGTGATCCATCCCTGCAGGCCAATCTGGGCCACGTCGGCCGCCTGTTCGTTGAGATTGTCGATGAGGGAATGAATGGAAGCCGTTTCGGCGTCATACGCCAGTTTGGTCAGCCGTTCGGGATGATTGTACGTCTCAATCAGCATCATCAGCCGGTGGGCGGCAACAGCTACTGCCGGGTCATAGTGATTGACGGCCGATTTCACAAAGTCAGACAGTCCGGTGTATGCCAGATCGCGCGCATGGTCGGCTTTCTCCTTTTCCTCCGTGATTTCGCTGCGGCGGATAAACTCGAAAGCCGTATTTTCGCGATCGTACCAGAAAACGAAATCGCTGTACTGATCGGCAATACCTAAAGTCGCCGGATTATTACTCAAAGTCAAATTTTTGACTTCCGTTACACACTGCATGTGCAGGTCATTGAGAAAATATCTCGAATGCAAAACATTAATTTTCAACATGGTCATCAAAGTTTAAAAAAACGAATAGGGTTTATTATCACAAAATTTCTTTGTCTGATGAAAGTCAGTCGCCGGCCGTCCGGCGACTTTCTTCGGTCGATTAAAGTCAGCCGCCGGCCGTCCGGCGACTTTCTTCACTTGATGAAAGTCAGCCGACGAGTGTCCGCCGACTTTCTTTGCCTGATTATACGAAATGAATAAAATGAAACGGTCTCCTGCAAAGACAGAAAATTCATAAAATGTCTTTCTTGTGTTCCCGGCGGTTTTGCGGGCCTCTGCTGAAGGAATACGGTTAAATACGTGCATCTTATTTTGTTTTGTCTACCTGATATTTTCCATTTTGCATTTTATTTCCCTGCCGGTAAAAGCGATCGCCATCAGCATCACTCTCCCGTCGAGGCAGGCTTCATAATAGCGACGGTCGCGGATTTGTTCCAGGGCCTCGTTTAGCAACGTGTCTGTTTTCTTTCCGGCATGATATTTTATTTCGGCGACGACCGTCAGTCCGGGCTGACGCCATATGGCGTCGATACGTCCGAGATTGGTAAGTATTTCACCCCGGATGTCGAACTCAAGCATTTTCATCAACAGCAAAAACAGGGAATGATAATAGGATTCTTTTTTGATATGCAGTCTGTAGGGGATGTAAGCAAGCAGCAAACGCAGGTTTTGCTCCAGCGCGGAAGCGTCGCCATCTGATATCTGACGTTTTATCCGGTCAATCATAGGCTGTATCGATTCGACGGGATATTTGCTGTAGGCGTTTAACAGACAAGTCATGAATGCCTCTCTCACTTCCGAATTGGGGACGCCGAGCGTATAGCGGGCACGTCCGTCAATCAGTTCCATTTGCCTGACGGTGAGATAACCGGTCTGAAAAAGCAGAGGCACTTCGCCGATGTCCTGAGGATTGTATCCGTCAAATACGCTTTCATTGACCTCAAACGGCTCCAGAACAGCGTCTATACGGTTGCGACGCTGAAGCATGTCTATCAGGAAGGTGGGCGTGCCGGTGCGAAACCAGTAGTTGTTAAAACGCCGGAACGAAAAAAACTGAAGCGTTGAGAACGGATTGTAAATAGCCGTCTGTCCGTCCCAGGTGTAGCCGTTGTACCAGTAGCGGATTCGTTCCAGCAAATGCGCTTTTGTCATCTTCAAACAGTCGGCGGCGCTGTCAATATATTCCGAAAAGTTGCTTTCCAGTTCTTCCTGCGTATATCCGCATATCGAAGCATACGGTTTCTGTAATGTGATATCGTCCGGATGGTTCAATGCCGAAAAGATCGAATGTCCCGAAAATTTCGACACGCCTGTCAGGAAAATAAACCGCAAATACATGTCCGAACCTTTTAATACCTGATAGAAATCGTGTACCGCTGTCCGGATACGGTCCAGTAAAGGATCAAAGAGATGCGCCGTAACCGGTTTGTCGTATTCGTCAATCAGTACGACGGTCTTTTGACCGCTCCGGTCATGCAGGGATTTAATCAACGCTCTAAAACAGTCGGGAGCGGATTCCGAAGCCAGGGTAATTTGATAATCGCGGGCTATTTCTTTCAGATAGGAGATCAGGCTTTTTTCCATTTTTTCAGGGGTGGAATGGTTTATCAGCGTCCAGTCTATCGTGATAACCGGACAGTTTTGCGACCAGTCCCATGTGTCATGGATGGACAGCCCTTCAAACAGCGCCTTCCGTCCTTCAAACAGCGATTTCATGGTGCTTATCAGCAACGATTTGCCGAACCGGCGCGGACGGGAAAGAAAATAAACTCTTCCGCTCGCAATCATTCGCTGAATGACTGCGGTCTTGTCCACATACAGACAGTCGTTACTGCGCAAATTTTCAAACGACTGTGTTCCTATCGGTAATTTTTTCATGACTGAAACCGTTCTATAAGCATAAATCCGAAACAAAGGTACTCATTATTGTTTTCAATACCTTTCCTTTTCCGTGCTGTTTTTTTATCTCCAAATCATTTTTTTTGCAGACAGTGCAGGATTTTTAATACAGGCGCCCTGATTGACCGGACGTCATACCGGGTTTCCCCTGCCTGAACCGGAACTGCCGACAGCCGTCAACTGAAAACGCCTTCCTGTTTTTTACGTTTGCCCGCTGCATCCATGCAAGCGACGGTTTTCAGCGTTTGTTCCGCGGAAACGGAAAAAATGCCGGGCACGAACAGCGGAGGCTATGCAGCAAAAAAGCCTAAAAATGTGATCCGCATGTTTTTTCGGCGTATTTTTGTCCGTCTGTCCGTGAGACGGGTCGTGATTTGTAGCCGTCTCGCGTTTTGTCAGAGAGAAGTGTTGAATAATAAAATATTGAATTAACTATGAGCAAATCAGTCAAGTTTTTTGTCATACCGCTGCTTGCGGCGGGTATGCTGTTCACGGCCTGCGAACGCAAGCCGGCGGTACGTTTCGCGGTTGTTTCCGATACGCATTTCGGTCATGCGACAGCCAGGGAAAAAGTGTCCCGTTCGCTGAAAGTTCTTTTCGGCAAACAGCCTGCAATAGACGCCCTTTTTGTGGTGGGCGACCTTACCGACAACGGAAAAGTCGAACAGTATGAACAGTTTGTTTCCGTCTTCAGCGACCGGTCACTGATACCGGAAGGCGTAGCCCTTTACTTCATGCTGGGAAACAATCATGACCGGACACGTGAGGACGGCAAAGACTTTTTTATGGAAAAAACGGGACAGCCCCTGCGACACAGCGTCGACATCAAGGGCTATCCGTTTATCGCCTTCAGCGAGGGCGGCGGCGGGCCGAACGACTACAACCGGGAGGTCGGACAGTGGCTGGCGGAGGCAATGGCCCGTGCCGCGGAGCAATATCCCGGAAAACCGGTTTTCGTTTTTTCGCACGAGCCTCCGCTGAATACCTGCTACGGATCGTCCGCAAGCGAAGGCTGGGGCACGGACCTCTTCCTGCCCGTATACAACCGCTATCCGCAAGCCGTTGTTTTCGGCGGACACAGTCACTTCCCGATCGGCGACCCGCGTTCCATCCATCAGGGGATTTTCACTGCCGTCAATGACGGAAGTCTTTATTACAGCGAAATAGCGCCGGGCGAAGTGGACGAAGGGATTCATCCTCCGGGCCACGGGGATGTGCTTGAGGGATTAATCGTCAACGTGATGCCGGACGGCAGGGTCGAAATAGAACGCTGGGACACGTTCCGCGACGAAGAAATCCTGCCCCGCTGGGTGATTGAAGCGCCACACGACGGCAGCAGGTTTACATACAGAGACCGTAACGGCCTGCCCGCGCCCGTTTTCGATTCCGACGCCGTCCTGACGGGCCGGGCGGACGGCAACGCTTACGAAGTCACCTTTCCGCAGGCATCCGACAACGAGGTCGTATTCAAATATTACATTGATTTTCTGGAAGGCGACCGCACGGTCTATTCCTTCAGCATCTTTTCACAGTTTTACCTCAACAGCGACATGCCGAAACAGCTTACCCGACGCTTCTCCGGTTTGCCTTACGGCAAGACGCTTACCGTAAGGGTAACGGCGGCAGATTCCTATGACAACCGTTCCGTGCCGCTCACGGGAGAAACCTTCACCGTGCCGCTCCATTCTCCCGACGCCGGCGTTCGGGCGCCGTCTGCCATCCGGAAAGTCGACCCGGAGGCCTGTCGGGATGCGTTTTCGTTCGAGGCCCGTTTCACGGCCGGGAACGAACGGAAGCGGATTTCCCCGTTCGAGACGCCGGCGGGAGATGATACGGGTTTTGAGCAGACGGAGGACGGACGCCTTGCGTTCCATATCCGGATGGGCAGGCGTTCCGGGTCGGTTCGATGCCCGGTCGTCCTTCGGCAGGGACAGGCGTATCACGCCGTCGCCACGTATGAGAAGCAAACGGGAAAGGTGCGGTTGTATGTGGACGGCGCGCCGGTGGGCGAGGAAAACGTCGGTACGGACGACACGCCGGTTTTCCCGGATGCGCCCCTTTTGCTCCGGCCGGAAGGTCTTGACACTACATTCATTCGCATGTATGACAGGGCGCTTGTGCACGATGAAATATACCTCCTGGCCGGCAACGCAAACAGGTAGGCTTTGAAAACAATACAATCAATGAGCGGGAAATGCGGCTGTTTGTGGATGTGTCTGTATGTCGGGCAGGCATTGTGCGCCCAAACCGTTTATCAGACGGAAATATACAGCAGTCAAGTCAAGAGTCTGGAGTTGACGGTAGCCGGCGAACTGATTTCGACGCCGCATATCGAACTGAACGGCGCCCAAAGGCTTGAAATCGATTTCGATGTATTGAATCATACGCAGGGACGGTATGCTTATACCGTGATTCACTGCGACGCCGACTGGAAGAGGTCGACGCTTTCTCCCATCGAATACATGGACGGCTTCCAGGGCATGACGGTTGACGACTTTGCGCAGGCATTCAACACGACCGTACACTATACGCATTTCCGGCTGCTGCTGCCTAATGACTACGTCCGTTTCAGGGTGTCGGGGAATTATGCGCTCCTCGTACATGAGGAAGATACGCCGGATAAAATAGCTTTTTCCGCTCGCTTTTCGGTCGGCGAACCACTGATTGATATACAGGCCGCAGTGACCGGCAATACGGATATCGCCTTTAACCGGACCTGTCAGCAGGTGAGTTTCCGGATAGATACCAAAAACCTGCCGGTCGCCTATCCCCGGACAGATTTGAAAATTCGGGTGAACCGGAACAACCGGCCCGATCAGGAGGCTGTCGACCTGCAACCATCTTCTCTCTCCGGCAACCTGTTGAACTATGAACATATTCCCGGACTGATTTTTGAAGCGGGTAACGAGTACCGCCGGATCGAGTTCCTGACCCATCGCTACAATGGACTGAACATTGAGCGCATCCGGTATTTCAATCCTTATTATCATGCCGATGTGGCAATCGACCGGAGCCGCTCCGGTCAGACTTACCATTACGACCAGGATCAGAACGGACGTTTTTTCATCCGGTGCAGCAACTGTCAGGATCCGGATGTGGAAGCGGATTACTTCATTGTTCATTTTGCGTATGAGTCCAAACCGTTTGAGGACGGCGACATTTACCTGCTTGGCGATTTTCTGCAGAACCGGACGGACGGAAACAGCCGGATGGAGTATAATACCGAAACCGGATGTTACGAAAAGGCGGTGCTGCTGAAGCAGGGATATTACAACTATCAGTATGTTTTTCTTGCCCGTGGCGCCACTCGCGGCGAACTGCTGCGGACGGAGGGAAGCTATTATCAGACGGAAAACGAATATGTGATTACGGTCTATTACCGTCCGATGGGGGCGCGCTACGACCGGATCATCGGACGGACGACGGTACGCAATGCACAGGATGTACTGTAGCAGGCGTTTGCCGTTCAGCTTGCCCGTTTCGTATTCCTGTACTACCTTTGCGGCAAACTTTACAGAGTGAGATTTGAGATTTTACATACGGATATCCATTCCGGGGCCAGGACGGGGCGCATGACGACCGGACACGGCGTTGTCGAAACGCCGGTCTTCATGCCCGTCGGTACGCAGGGCACGGTGAAAGCCGTCCACCGGCGCGAACTGACGGACGATATCCGCGCGCAAATCATCCTTGCCAACACGTATCATCTTTATCTGCGGCCCGGTTTGTCCATTCTGGAAAAGGCCGGCGGACTGCACGGCTTCTCCGGCTGGCAGGGGCCGATTCTGACCGACAGCGGCGGCTATCAGGTGTTTTCGCTGGCTGAAAACCGGAAATTAAGCGGGGACGGGGCGGAATTTCGTTCGCACATTGACGGCAGCAAACACTTTTTTTCACCCGAAAAGGTGATGGACATCCAGCGCAGCATCGGCGCCGACATCCTCATGGCCTTCGACGAATGTTGTCCTGCGGACGCGGACTATCCGTATGCAAAGCGATCGCTGCAACGGACCGAACAGTGGCTGGATCGCTGCATCCGCCGGTTTGACGAAACGACGCCCCGGTACGGCTACGAACAGTCGCTTTTTCCGATCGTGCAGGGATGTGTCTATCCGGATTTGCGGATGCGATCGGCCGAATATGTGGCGGCCAAAGAGGCCGGCGGAAATGCGATCGGCGGCCTGGCGGTTGGCGAACCGACGGAAACCATGTATGAAATGATTGAAATCGTCAACGGGATATTGCCGAAGGACAAACCGCGTTACCTGATGGGCGTGGGTACGCCGGCCAACCTGCTTGAGGCCGTTGCCCGCGGCGTAGACATGTTCGACTGCATCATGCCCACGCGCAACGGCCGCAACGGACAGCTCTTCACCCGCCTGGGCACGCTGAACATGCGCAATCGCAAATGGGCGGATGACTTTTCGCCGGTTGACCCGGACGGACATTCGTTCGTCGATACGGCCTACAGCCGTGCTTACCTGCATCACCTGATGAAGTGTAACGAAATTCTGGGACTGCAAATCGCCTCCGTCCACAACCTCGCATTCTATCAGTGGCTGCTCGGCGAAGCGCGCGCCCGCATTGCCGCCGGCGATTTTACCGGATGGAAAAACGGAATGCTCAACCGGTTATCACAGCGTCTATGAGACGGAACAGTTGGAAATTCCGGCGCATCGACCGCTATATTATCAGGCAGTTTCTCGGCACTTACGTATTCTCCATCCTCCTGATCATTGCCATCACGGTCGTATTTGACGTCAACGAACGGCTCGACAACTTCCTCAAACCGGAAGTCTCGCTTCATGCCATTGTCACAGACTACTACCTCAACTTCATCCCTTATTGCATCGGTATCTTCAGCCCGCTGTTCACCTTTGTTTCCGTTATCTTCTTTACGTCCAAACTGGCCGACAGGTCCGAGATCATCGCGCTGCTTTCCGGCGGCGTCAGTTTCAACCGCCTGCTGCGCCCTTACCTGATCTCTGCGGCCATCATTGCGCTCGGCAGTTATCTGCTGAACGCCTATATCATCCCTCCGGCCAACGAAACGCGCATCAAGTTCCAAAATGCTTATTTCAGAAACAAAAAGGTGGAATATGCCCGCAATATCCAGCTGGAAGTGGAACCGGGTGTTTTCGCCTATTTCGACAATTACCGCGCCGACTCCTACATGGGCTATCGTTTTTCGCTCGACCACTTCGAAAACAAGGTGCTGGTATCCCGCCTGACGGCCGAATCCATCAAATATGATTCGCTCTACCAGTGGACCATCATTGATTACATGATCCGCGATTTTGACGGGATGTACGAACGTGTCACCACCGGCACGCGCAAGGATACAACACTGACTTTTACGCCGTCCGACTTCCTGATTTCCGAAAACGACTGCGAAACCATGACTTCCCCCCAGCTGGCCGAACATATCCGCCGTCAAAAAAAACGCGGGATCGGTAACATCCAGTTTTTTGAGATTGAATACTACCAGCGCTATGCGACGATCATGTCCTTTTTCATCCTGACCATGATCGGCGTCTCCCTTTCGTCACGCAAGATCAAAGGCGGCATGGGATTGAACATCGGGATCGGTATCGGACTGAGTTTTTCGTATATTCTCTTTTCTAAAATATCTTCCACGTTTGCCATCAGCGGATTTGTTCCGCCCATGATTGCCGTCTGGATACCCAATCTGATTTATGCCTGCATCACCGTTTACCTCTACTCCAAAGCGCCGAGATAGGCGGGAGGGAATCTCCCGGCCGGTTCTCGACTTTTAGTGACTGCGTCCGCACGTAAAGCGACCAAACGGCAGTTATGGGATTATCCCAAAAGGTCCATTTCAGCCGGAAATTTCAGTAATCGAACCGGATTGCAAACATTTCAGTCTGAAATTTCAGTAATCGAACTGGATTGCAAACATTTCAGCCAGAAATTTTAGTAATCGAACTGGATTGCGAATATTTCAGTCTGAAATTTTAGTAATCGAACCGGATTGCAAATATTTCAGTCTGAAATTTCAGTAAACCGAACCGGTTTGCGAATATTTCAGTCTGAAACGGCCCTGCATCCGGATGCTTTCCGTCTTTGCACTATTGATAAAAAACTTTTTTTCTCATTCGCACCACATCGCCGAAGGCGGCCAGCTGGCGCATGTCCATCCTCCGCGAATTGCCCACTATGACATAAGCTAAGGTCCGTCCCTGCACGTTCGACCGGTAAAAACGAACCACGTCGTCCATGTTCATTCGCCGGATATCTTCCAGCAGGGAACGGCTCGGGTCGTCCGTATAACCGTCGCGCCGGCAGATGGCAATCCGGGTGGAGATTTCCCGGAAAGACGGATAGTCGTTGTTGATCTGGTTGAGAGTTGTCCGGATTACGTCCGCAATTCTTTCGGGATGTTCCGGCATGTTCCGGATCAATGTGTTGAGCACTTTCAGCGCCTCGATGGTTTTGTCGCTTTGCGTAGACAGATAGGTGACGAAACGGGTCGGCTTGTCTGCCCGGCACAGCGGCGGCAGGCGATAGGCGCCGGAGGTGTGATAGGCAAACGATCGAAATTCGCGGATTTCCTGAAACATCAGCGACGACATGCCTTCGCCAAAGTATTTGGAAAACAGATTGGCCTCATGCCGTTTCACGGGCGTCTCCAGCGGGTCGCAAGCCATGTAGGCATAAATGATGTTTTGAAACACGTCCGGCATGTCGTAAAAAAATACCAGCGGCCGGTCGTAAACGACAAATTCGCGGTATATCGGAGTGCGGGACGTTTCCGTGATCCGCCCCAGATCAAGCAAGTTTTTCACTTGCCCGGCCACCTGTTCGGCCTCCAGCGTGCCGCAATAGTGCAGACTGCATGCTACCTGCTGCACCCGGTGAAAAATGGCAACCAGTTCCCTGCCCTTGATTCTTTTCACGTCGGCAAGCGAGAGTTTGTTGATGTATTGCGATAGCCGTCCGTACTGGACGTATTCAAACAGCGCTTCCGCCACTTCGCTGTTTGATTTGAAAAATGTTTTTTCGGTCACTTTGGCATCGTCGACCAGTGTTTTCAACTTCCGGTCGTCGGCCTTCACCTGCGTCAGGAATTCGTTGACTAAAACCAGCGTCTCGGCAAAAGCGCTGTCAAAACCGCTTACTTTCAGTGTAAAGTAATCTCTGTCCACGTCTATGTCGAGCGTACTGCCCAGCGTCTGCAAACGCATCCGGAACGACTCAAACGACCGGTTCTCCGTCCCCAGCATGGGAATATACGCCGTCAGGTATTTCAGTCTGGGTTCTTCCAGCAAACCGATGCCGTACATGAACTTGAGTGTGAAAACCCGGTTGATGGGGTTGGGCGTCACATAGAGTGTGACTTTGGGCGTTAAAGCAAACGTCCGGACGTCGTTTTCAAAATCGAGGAAACGGGGATTGACTTCCCGTACCGGCATTTCTTCCAACTGCCGGGCATAGGCAGATGTCGCATCCGTATGGGGCGGCAGGATAGGCGCGAAATCGGGCCTGGCCAGATGCACCTTGGTATAACGCCCTGTTTTTTTCTTTACATACAGGTAATTGTCTCCGAAATATCTGTTGGCAACCTTCACTACCTCTTCCTTGGTCACGGCGTCCGTATGTTTCAGTTCTTCCCGGTAGTCCGCCCACGTCTTTCCCTGCGAAAACAGGCGTACCAGCACCTGACTGCGCGAATCAATGTCTTCCAGTTCCGTGAAATGACGGCGCAGGCGTTCCTGTTTCAGGCTGTTGAACAGTTCGTCCGTGAAGTCGCCTTTCTTGAGGCGTTCCACTTCGCGCCAGATTAACTTCTCTGCCGAGCGGCAGGTCTGGGAAACCAGTTTGGGTACGATCAGAATCCCTGCATAGCCTGCTTCGTTGAAGTTTTCCCAGCCGACCATGGCGCCCATCAATTTCCGATTGACCATGAGCTTGTCCAGGTAACCGGTGCCGTCGGCATTGTTCAGAATCCCTGCGGCAATTTCCAGCGATACCCGGTCGGGGTGGTTGGACGGCAGGCCGCGAAAAGCAAGCACGATCGCCTTCATCAGGGGCAGGGGCACTTTGACGGATGCTTTTTCCCGCCCCCGGAAAGGCGGAATCTTCACTGTCGTACGTGTCTTGACAGTGCCTTTCGGGATGCGTGAAAAGGTGCGTTCCAGGATCGGAAGCGTAGCCGCGGTGTCGAAATCGCCGCTCAGAATCAGTCCCATGTTGGAGGCCACATAATATTCCCTGAAGAATTTCCGCATTTCCGAGAGGCGCGGGTTTTTCAGGTTTTCCGCGCTTCCGATGACCGGGAAGGCATATGGATGGGGTTGGAAGTAGATTTCCATCAGTTTCTCGATCGCCTGATTGAGCATCATGTCGTCGCGGCGGTTTTTCTCTTCATATACGGTTTCGAGTTCGCTCTGAAACATGCGGAAGACGGGGTTCAGCAGCCGTTCGCTGTTTAGCTCCGCCCAATGCGCCATGTACTGGGGAAGAAACGTATTATGATAGACGGTATAGTCGTAGGAAGTGCCGGCGTTCAGCTTGCTGCCGCCATATTTGCTGATCAGCTTGTCAAATTCGTTGGGGATCACATATCGAGCCGCACGGACGCTGAGTTCGTTGATTTCCTGCTGAATGGTTCTGCGTGCCAGGGGGTCTTTCGTCTGCGCCAGTTCGTCGTATTTTGAAGCAATGGCATCCAGCCATACTTTCTCGGCGGCATAGTCCGTCGTTCCGATCCGGTCGGTTCCCTTAAACATGATATGCTCGAAGTAATGGGCGATTCCCGTATTGGGGCAGTCTTTCGCACCGGCTTTTACGACTACGGCGCCAAAGACTTTCGGTTGATGATGGTCTTCATTCAGCCAAACGTTCAAGCCGTTATTCAATGTAAATTCCTTTACTTCCGTAGACATTTGCATTGCCGAGCCTCCTATTCACCGAAAAGAACCGAAGCCTTTTCCTCGCAGCCTGTTCCCGATAAAATCCATATTGTTAGTTTGTTTGGACAAAAGTAATTACTTTCTTGTGTTGTATTTTGGATACGGTTACTTTTTTTATCAAAAGCAGGGATAAGATGTACAAACCTTTCCGGATGCCGATCATGCGTCTTTTCTTTCCGTCCGGGTATCGGGAGGGCCTGCTTCATATGCCTGAAACAGAATGTGATTCCGGCCTGCAACAGGAAGTAATGTGCGTGGACGCCGGCGCTTTTTCTTGGCTCCGAAACGGTCGCAGCCGGCCGGTTTGCGACTGTGTGTGACCGAGTGAAATGATTCCGGATGATTGTTTACCTGATATTATCATCTATCTTTGCCGTATATTTTTAGCGTGTGAAGATTATGAATACCGTTCGTTTCTGGATACGGAATGCCCGTTCAAAGGCGCTGCCGCAAAGTCTGCTGCCGGCGGTGCTGGCATGTTGCATGGCTTCTCAAAAGGAAAGTTTCTCTGTTTGGCCGGCTATCATAGCCGTGCTGGGCGTAATTGCCGGACATTTGTGCATGAACCTGTTTGACGATTATTTCGATTACCGGATCAAGGGCGCGGAATTTCGCGACGTGCTGGCAAGGAAAGGCTTCCGGTCGCGTATTGCCAAATGTCCCTACCTGACTTCCGGGCAGACCGGTTTGAAACAGTTGCTGAGGGCCTGCCTGGCGTTCGGAGCGGTTGCGCTGGGTGCGGGATTTGTTATTTTTCTTTTCCGGGGCTATCCGGTTTTGTGGTTTGCGTTGCTGGCCGCCGTGCTGGGCGTTTCATATTCGGGCGGGCCTTTACGGCTTTCGTACCGCGGCCTGGGCGAGGTGGTCATCGGAATCATGTTTGGCCCGCTGCTGATGAGCGGCGTGTATTATTCGGCCTGCGGACAGCTGGACCGGACGGTGGCGTTTGTCTCCGTACCCGTGGGACTGCTGGTTGCCAACATTGTGTATGCCCATGCCATAATGGATTACGAACCGGACCGGGAAGCGGGGAAAATGACGCTGGCCGTGCTGCTGAAAAGCAAAAGGCGGATGCTGGCCGTACTGCTGCTGCTGTTGCTGGCCGCCTTCGGTTGCATGGCCGGAGGAATCGCAACGGGTGGCCTGTCACCTTTTTATCTTTTCACTTTTCTGACCCTCCCCATGGCCGTCGGGCTGTTTTACCTGATGGTTGAATTTGTCCGTCATCCGGAAAAGCAATTCTCCCCGCAACTGTGGATGGGGCCGATGGGTGACTGGAAACGGATACGGGAG
This sequence comes from Tannerella sp., assembly GCA_031276675.1. GTDB lineage: Bacteria > Bacteroidota > Bacteroidia > Bacteroidales > Tannerellaceae > Tannerella. The sequence continues at coordinate 9,818 of JAISMO010000187.1, read as the reverse complement.
TTCCGGCTGGAGTGGTTCATGATCCGGTGGCTGCCGGCGCGTAACCTGCTGTCGTTTTTCTGTATCATTATTATTGTCATCACCCTTTTCAAGGCGGGATGACAGACCTGATTCGTACCCGATAATCCCCGATGAACAATGAAATCGCTGTTTTATCTGCCCTGGTGGTTTTTCAGGGCTAAATGTTTCGGCGTCAAAAAGCCGCTGCAAACCGTACTGTTCGTCTCCGACAAGTGTAACCTGACGTGCAGGCACTGTTCGATTTATGAATTGCGGCATCCGCATGTCAAAACCTGGGAGCGGATCGAGGAGGAACTGATCTATTCGTACCGGCAGGGATCGCGCTTTGTCGATTTTGAAGGCGGCGAACCCACGCTCTGGCGCGACGGCGACAGGGATTTGAACAGCCTGATTCGCCTTGCAAAAAAGATCGGATTCTACTCCGTCACGATCACCACCAACGCCCAGCGGCCGTTTACCGGTTCCGAAGCCGACTCCATCTGGGTCAGCCTTGACGGACTGGGCCGCTTTCACGACGAGATACGGGGGAAAGGCACGTTCGACCGCCTGGTCAAAAATCTTGCAACGGCCAACCATCCGCATGTGAGTGTAAACATGGTCATTAATGCCGTAAACTATCCCTCGGTGGAAGAAACCATCGAGTTTGCCAAAAACAGTCCGCACATCGAATCCATCTCGCTGAATTTCCACACGCCTTATGCGGGAACGGAACACCTCTTTCCGGACTGGGAGCAGCGCGCCCGCATCATCGACCTGATCATTGACAGGAAAAAAGCGGGCTATCCCGTCATGAATTCGGTTTCCGGACTGAAACTGATGAAGCATAACCGCTTCAAAAAACAGTGCTGGGTGTCAAACTTCATCCTGCCCGACGGTACGCGGCTGACGGAATGTCAGGGAAAAACGGCCGGCATCTGCGACCGGTGCGGCCTGTCGATGGCCGGAGAAATGCACGCGGTCTTCAACCTGAAACCCGATACCGTCTTCGCAGGACTGAAACTCCGGATGTAACGCTTTTGTACACAATCTCTTTTTGAAGCGCCGAACCGGTTGTCGGCCATTACAGCCGGACACGAAGAAACACCGGCGCCTCAAAAAACAGCATCAACCTCATTTCCGGCAGATGAAACTCAAAAATCGGAGAAATTTACTCGGACTTCAGGGGTACTTGGCGTGATTTCGAGCCGGATGATCTTCCGGACGGCGCCCGTATCCGCAATATCCATGTTCAGGGTACGGACAGCCTGTCTCTTTTCCGATTTTGCCTTTTTCCTGCGTCTAACTCGCCGTTAATGTATATCTTTGAGCGTTTGTTTTTTGATATTAAACTAAAATGACTCAAATGGAAAAATCAGTGACGTATTACTGGAAAAAGATTACATGCCTGGTTGTAGCAGGCAGTTTGCTTTTCCCCGCGGCTTGCCGCCGGGAAGAGGCCGCAAGTCGGCCGCGGTTGATTTTTAACTGCGACGGTACCGATCTGCTGGGCAATTTCATGTTCAACCGCCGGCCGCTCTCGCTGGCCGATGTCAACGCCTACGTGGATGCCTATGCCGGCACGCAGATCACCACCTTCATGATGTGCAGCGGCGCCCATAACCTTTACTATCGCTCGGCTTACACGCGGATCATCGGCGAGGATGTGCCCGGCACGGTGATTGACGCAGCCGCCGAAGACCCGGAAAATGTCAGGGTCTACTACCGTAACTTCCTGAATGTGGAACGGGAAGGGGCGGATGTCATTGAGGCCGTGCTGCAGCGGGCACGGGCAAAGCATCTGGAAACGTTCGTCTCTTACCGGATGAACGACCTTCACTTCAACGCCCCCGACCAGTCGCCGCTCAGTTATTGCGACTTCTGGGCGAATCATCCCGAATATTGGATCAATGAAGACATTGGCTGGCACAGCCTGGGAGCCTTCGACTTCGCTCATCCCGAAGTGCGAGCCTTCAAAACCGGCATCATAGCCGAACAGTTGGACAGATACGGACACCTGCTGGATGGCTTCGACCTGGATTTCATGCGTTTCATCGTCTATTTCAAACAGCAGGAAGGCCTGAAACATGCCCCCCTGATGACGGAACTGGTCCGCACGGTGCGACAGAAAACGGACGAAGTATCGCAGCGTATCGGGCGGAAAATACTGCTCTCCGTGCGCGTGCCGGTCGATATGGACTTTTGTCTGCAAAAAGGACTGGACGTAAGGGAATGGGTACGCCTCGGACTGGTGGACATGGTGAACATCGGCGTCCACTGGTGCGGACATCCTGCCATGCCGGTAGCAGCATTCCGACGCCAACTGGGGAATGACCGCATCCCGATCCATGCAACTATAGACGACGGAGGATACTACCCCCGCGAAACCTACTCCCACGGAATGAGACGGGGCATGGCAGCCCATATCTACGCCCAGGGAGGAGACGGCATTTACCTCTTCAACCATTTCATCGGGGGAGCATACGACGAAACGCAGCCGCAGGAAAGCCTGTGTCGCCGCACCATCGAACCGCTGCTCCATGAACTCGGTTCGCCGGAAACGCTCCGCCGCCGCAACAAGATTTTTGCGCTCGACGACGGCGCTTCCGCCGCCTACGGCTACCGTCCGGATACGCCCCTGCCGCTCGCCGTCACGGCTGCCGGACAGTCCATCGCCGAACTTTATGTAGCCGACCGCCTGTCGGACGATCGGCCCGAAGAAGTCCTGCTGTTCATCCGTACCGACCGACCGGAACCGTTTGCCGTCAGCATAAACGGAACCCCGATCAACGAACAGTATCCGGCCGGCGTGACCTCATTCGGCAGGGATCACCATCTTGAAAACACGGAAACGGTATATGCCTTCCGCATCCCGGTCGCCCTCCTGCAGCACGGCTATAACTCCGTCGCTTTCCGCTCGCAGGGCGGCGAACTGAAAGTCAAACGGCTGGAAATCGCATTGCTGTATGGCCCGGTAGAAACAAACGGATATCTTTAACACCACAGTGGCTGCCGCCCGTAAGGACGGCAGCCCGAAAGATACCGGCACGGCAATTGTTTTTTGCAGAAATCAAATAAAACAGTACTTTTGTGCCCGATTCCGCAGAGGGTAGCAAAGTGATTTCAGGGAAGAAATCCACCCCCGGGGCATAACCTGTCAGAAATTTAAGAACAGATGTACGTAATTGTAGAAATTAACGGCCAGCAATTCAAGGTCGAGCAAGGAAAAAAATTGTTTGTTCATCACATCCGGGACGTCGAAGGCGGGGCAACCGTCGAATTCGACAAAGTGTTGCTGGTGGATGCAGACGGAGAAATCCGGGTAGGAACGCCTCTTGTCGAAGGAGCCAAGGTGATTGCCGAGGTAGTGTCTCCATTGGTAAAAGGTGATAAGGTGCTGATTTTTCACAAGAAAAGGAGAAAGGGCCATCGCAAGCTGAACGGTCACCGTCAGCACTTCACTGAAGTGAGTATAAAGGAAATTGTAGCTTAACGTTTAAACAAGTAAAAGAAAATGGCACACAAAAAAGGAGTAGGCAGTTCGAAGAACGGCCGTGAGTCGGAAAGTAAACGGTTAGGGATAAAACTTTTCGGCGGCGAATTGGCCAAAGCGGGTAACATCATCGTCCGTCAGCGAGGCACGGTGCATCATCCGGGTGAAAATACAGGCATCGGCAGAGATCACACGATCTATGCCCTGATTGACGGCTCGGTGATTTTCCGCAAGGGGAAAAACAACCGTTCCTATATATCTGTACAGCCTCCGGCCGTCGAAGTAAAGGAATGAAAAACAGCCGTCCCGCAGAGAGGTAGCGCATGAAAACAGGATTCCCCGAGGAAATCCTGTTTTTTTTAACCTGAAAGTGTTTTCTTCCGCATCATCCTTCCATTCTTTGTTTTTCCGCAAACATATAGTATATTTGCCCTAAATTTTAGGACTATGAATGTAATTAAATCCTGTTTCATCCTGTTTTCATTGTGTCTCATGACACAACACCCGCTGTTTTCGCAGACCCAACCGGACGACAACCTGTTCTTTCATACGGTAGAACAGGGCCAGACCGTGTATTCCATTGCACTCATGTACGACGTGTCCGAAGAAGACATTTACCGCCTGAATCCTTCGAGCCGGAACTATGTCAAGGTGGGGGAAAAGCTGAAAATCCCTCAGAAAGAAGTGACGACATTCCCGGACGAACGGAGAGACGAGATGTATGTGTATCACACGATTCAGCAGGGAGAAACGCTGTATGGCGTATCCAAACGCTACAAGATAGCGGCAGAAGACATCTCCGACGCCAATCCGGGACTGACGTTCCGCTCCTTCGCTGCAGGACAGATCATCCGTATCCCGCTCGCGAAGATTCAATCGGAACCGACCACCGTGACCCAAACCGTCGTAAAAAAAATCGAATATACCATCAAGAAAAAAGAAACGATCTACGGGATATGCAAGCAATTCAACATTACCGACGAGCAGTTGCTCCGTTATAATCCGGGACTGAAGTCGGGAATGAAAGCCGGTATGCAGATTGTTATCCCGGTGGAAACGGAGGAAACCGTGACGATTGCACCCGAACAAAAGGAATTTGATCTGGATGCCGTGGCAGCAGCACGCAAGGAAATCAGGAAAACGAACATCGCCAGAATCACCATGCTGTTGCCCTTGCAGTTAAGCAACAGCCAAAATTCCGGTCGTTTTCTTGAATACTACGAAGGTTTCCTGATGGCCATTGACAGCATGCGCAATTCCGGCATGTCCGTCGAACTGTCCGTACACGACATCGGTGACACGAACCGGCAACTGCAAACGACACTGGAAAATGAAACGCTGAAGAAGTCGAATCTGCTGATCGGCGGTGTCACGAACGAACAAATTGAACAGATTGGAGAATTTGCTCTGAAAAACAATATCAAATACGTCGTGCCGTCCTATTCGAAATGCGACAGGCTGACCTCAAACAATGTCAGCATCTTTCAGGTGAATACGCCATACCAGTACCTGTTTTCGTATGCGACGGCGCGTGCCTGTACGCTGTTTGCCGACTATAATATCATCTTGCTGAATACGCACGACAAGGACGAAAAAACGCTTTTTATCAACACTTTTAAAGCCAACATGAAGGAACGGAATATCGCCTTCCGGGAACTTTCGTTCAGTGCAACCTCATTTTCGAACGATCTGTCCGCCATGCTGGTAACGACCAAACCGAACCTCATCGTTCCGCTGTCTTCCTCCCTTGAAGCGCTCCGTAGAATCAAAGCCCCGCTCCGGATACTGGCTGACGGTAATCCTGAATACCGTCTGACGCTGTTCGGCTATCCGGAATGGCAAACGTATACGGATCTTCTGGAAGATTTTTTTGCGCTCAACACCCACATCTATACCTCCTTCTATGCGAACAACCTCTCGAAGGAAGTGCAATGGTTTAAAGCCAAATACAACCGCTGGTACAAGAAGAATATGGCGCCTACTTATCCCAAATATGCGATGCTGGGATTCGATACGGGAATGTTTTTTATTTCGGCTATCCACAAATACGGCACCAATTTTGAAGGGAATATACAAAATCTTACATACCCCAGCATCCAGACCGGTTTTCATTTTGAGCGCGTCAACAACTGGGGAGGTTTCATCAATACGAACCTGTATATCGTCCGTTTCAACCGGAATTTTGTTATTACGCGCACAGAATAAATGAATCGGCGAATTGTTTTTTTATGGAGTTTATTGTCATTCGCCGTCGTTTCCGGCAGTCGGGCGCAGAACGGTTTCCGTCGTGAATGGGCTGTCGGCGCTTCGGGCGGCGTAAATTTTTCGTCAGTCGGCTTTTCGCCGAAGGTTCAGGAAGATATGTTAATGGGATACCAGAGCGGCCTGACGCTTCGCTGGATTACGGAGAAGAATCTCGGTCTTCAGGTGGAATTGAATTTCAAGCAACAGGGCTGGAAAGAAAACTTCGACGAACTGAATGTGCCGGAAGGCACGAACTACCGCTTTCAGCGGCGAATGAATTATGTGGAACTCCCTTTCATGACACATATTTATTTTGGGGGCAACCGTACTCGTTTTTTTGTCAACCTGGGGCCACAGATCGGCTTCCTGCTTAACGAGCATACGGAGGAAAACCTGAACGGCGCCGCTCCGCAGAATATCAATGAACAGCATACCATGCTTGCCGACAAAAGGATCGAATGGGGAATAGGAGGCGGCGCGGGACTGGAATTTCGTACCCTTATCGGCTATTTCCTACTGGAAGGACGATATTATTATGCGTTGAGCGATTTCTACAACACCCGTCATCAGGATGTCTTTACCAAAGCCTCTTCCCAGGTGATTTCCGTAAGACTTACCTGTTTGATACCGCTTCAGTAAAGTAACACGAGTTCGTTTCTTATTGCTTCTAATTCCCTGCCCAAAAAACCTTCCCTGAACCTTGATATTGTTTTAAATCCGGTTTAATAACCGCTTCTTTCTTTTTTATTCCTTCTTCCTTTCCCCGTGCGGAACGGACGTATAATGGCTAAACGGTGATTTTGCCTTCTTTCATTCCGCTTTTGTCTTCACTGTTTCAAAAACTTGCCGTTCATCCCATAAAATTTCTATCTTTGTGGCCATAAACCAACTAAACTGAAATAAAATATGGCAACTCCGCAATTCAGCTATCAGGAGCCGTTTCCGACCGGAAAGGACGAGACCGAATATTATTTGCTCACCGGAGAGCATGTATCATCAACCACGTTTGAGGGCAGGGAAATAGTGAAGGTCGAGGCCGAAGGCCTGACCCGACTGGCGCAGGTGGCGTTTCGCGACGTCGCGTTCCTGCTGCGTACCGAACACCAGCAGCAGGTGGCCGCCATCCTGACCGACCCCGAGGCAAGCGAAAATGACAAGTTCGTCGCCCTGACGTTCCTGCGCAACGCCGAAGTGTCGGCCAAAGGCAAACTGCCCTTCTGTCAGGATACGGGCACGGCCATCCTCATCGGCAAGAAAGGCCAGCAGGTCTGGACGGAAGGCGACGACGCCGAAGCCCTCTCGAAGGGCGTCTACCTGACGTATACGGAAGAGAACCTGCGCTATTCGCAGAACGTGCCATTAGACATGTACAGGGAGGTGAACACGCGCTGCAACCTGCCGGCACAAATCGACCTCTACGCCACCCGGGGCGCCGAATACCGCTTCCTCTGCATCGCCAAGGGCGGCGGCTCGGCCAACAAGACGTATCTCTTTCAGGAAACCAGGGCGTTGCTGAATCCCGATACGCTGACCGCGTTTCTGGTCGAAAAAATGAAGACGCTGGGCACAGCTGCCTGCCCGCCCTATCACATCGCGTTCGTCATTGGCGGCACCTCGGCGGAGGCCAACCTGAAGACCGTCAAACTGGCTTCCGCCCACTACTACGATCACTTGCCGACCGAAGGCAACGAAGGCGGACAGGCCTTCCGCGACATCGCGCTTGAAAGGCAGCTGCTCGAAGCCGCCTGCCGCATCGGGCTGGGGGCGCAGTTCGGCGGCAAATATTTTGCTCACGACGTCCGGATTGTCCGTCTGCCGCGTCACGGCGCATCGTGTCCCGTCGGGATGGGCGTATCATGTTCGGCTGACCGCAACATCCGGGCAAAAATCAACCGCGAGGGCATCTGGATTGAAAAACTGGAAGACCATCCCGGCCGTTTCATTCCCGAAGCGCTGCGTCAGGCAGGCGAAGGCGAGGCCGTCCGCATCGACCTGAACCGTCCGATGGCTGAAATTCTGCAGGAACTGGATAAATACCCCGTTGCCACCCGCCTCTCGCTGAACGGCGTCATCATTGTGGGCCGCGACATCGCCCACGCCAAACTCAAGGAACGCCTCGACCGCGGCGAAGGCCTCCCGCAATACATCAAAGACCATCCGATCTACTACGCCGGCCCGGCCAAGACGCCGGCAGGCATGGCCTCCGGATCGTTTGGCCCGACAACGGCCGGGCGGATGGATTCATATGTCGATCTCTTCCAGTCACACGGCGGCAGCAAGGTGATGATCGCCAAGGGAAATCGCAGCCGGCAGGTGACCGACGCCTGCCGGAAGCACGGCGGCTTCTACCTGGGCAGCATCGGCGGCCCGGCAGCTGTCCTGGCGCTCGAAAGCATCCGGAAGGTGGAATGCCTCGAATATCCCGAACTGGGTATGGAGGCCATATGGAAAATCGAAGTGGTGAACTTCCCTGCCTTTATCCTTGTGGACAACAAGGGAAATGACTTCTTCAAACAACTGTAAGGCGGTGCACGGCACGGTATGAGTTTGTGAAAGAAACCGAATGTTCAAAGATTTACTAACCGGATAAAATGATTTCTCATGATAAAAAAACTGACTGTTCCCTGTCTTCCGGCGCTGGACCGGGTGTCCCTCTCGGAGGCAAACGCACTGATGGAACTGCACGCCAGGCGTGAAAGCATCGACGTGCTGAACTGGCGGGCAACGTTTCCGTACAAGCCGGTCGTTGCGTTTGACATTGCGCGGGGCGCGACGGATTTATATGTGCATTACTTCGTGCGGGGACTCTCTCTCCGCGCAACGGCTGACCGCGACGGCATATTCGTGCATGAAGACAGTTGCGTGGAATTTTTCATGCGCAGGGCCGGCGAAATGAATTACATCAACTTCGAGTTCAACTGCATCGGGACGTGCTATGCCTGTCGCCACACTTCGCGCGAAGACGGCGTACCGCTTGAGGCAAAAGAATTTCGGCGTATCCGGCGCTACACGAGCGTCCAGTGCGAAGCGTTTGAAGAAAAACGCGGACTTCATGCCTGGGAGTTGACCGTGGCGATTCCTTTCCGCGTGATGGGACTGGACCCCGGCGACCTGCCGGAAAAGATTTTCGGCAACTTCTACAAGTGTGCCGACAGGACAGAACACCCGCATTACGTCACATGGAGTCCGATTGACCTGTCGGCGCCGAATTATCACTGTCCGGAGTTTTTCGGAGAGATTTACCTCCGCTGAGGTCGCCGTTTTCCCCCTTCCCGCGCGGGACGGCAAAACCGTAGCGGGGAATACCTTCGCCGTGTTCCCCGCTACGCTGCTTTCATAACCTTCCAGCCAATTCCAGTTGCCGGACCTCTCCCGCACGATATTGTCCGGACTGATGTATTCCGCCTTCGCTCCAAACGTAACGAAGATGCAGCAGGGGATGGACTTAAAGGTTATATTACAAACTTATACTTCACGCGGCACAATTTTGTGAGATGTCCTCCTGATCAAAAAGTTGAAAGTTTAAAGACAAAAGTTTGAATAAATTATCACGACACTCCTCATTAACTGTATCAAAAAATGCTTTGACCGCAAGGTGAAACTCCAATACTAAAAAGACAGGCTTCTGCCGGTACTTTTCTTTTATACTTCGCGCGGCATGGTTTTGTGCATGGCGCGCTCCGATAAAAATACCATCGAGTACCGGCAGGTCGTCCTTCCGGAACCCGGCAGGTCAGAATCTGTTTTGGATTGCGACTGTCCGGAACCCGGCAGGTCGGAATCCGTTTTGGATTGTGACTGTCCGGAACCCGGCAGGTCAGAATCCGTTTTGGATTGTGACTGTCCGGAACCCGGCAGGTCGGAATCTGTTTTGGATTGCGACTGTCCGGAACCCGGCAGATCGGAATCTGTTTTGGATTCCAACCTGCCGGGGGACAGGAAAGTCAAGCCGGTCTCCCCGGGAACTTTTATCGAACCGCGCCATGCACAAAACCGTAGCGCGCGAAGTATAACTTTGTTCGTCTGTGTATAATACCGGAGGTTTTATGTACATTTGCATCGGTATTTAAACTTTCAAATAAAA
>JAISMO010000160.1 GCA_031276675.1 Tannerella sp. | reverse complement strand
GTCCTCTCCCTTTATGAGCGCAATGGTATGACACATGCACTGCGGATGCCAGCCCGTAAACTTAAAATCCTTCGGGTATTCGCCCTGCAACTCGTCGCAAATATCATACACCGGATGAGCGTTTGACAGTACCACGCGAAAACCCGCGATAAAATCCAGCTGACGCCACCGCTCGTGCGCCTGTTCATGATACGCCATGTTTATTTCCGTCCGCGCCAGACGCATCGCGTTCTTATACGACGAACGGTAAACGCCCCGCCCCGGATGATACCCCTCCGCCGCCTTCGAAAGCGTCAGTTTCCCGTCTGCATCCCGCACCCGACGGAACAGCCTGTCCGGCTCATTCAGATACTTCTGCACCCGCCGCGAAAGACTGTCCGCCGAAAGACCGTCCCGTATGCCCCCGTCTATCAACTGCTGTATTTCATTCCGGAAGTTCCCCGTCAGGTTCCACACCCGCCCCGACAGGTCAAAACGGCGCGGCACAATATTGCCCGGCAGAGACGTACCGCCCGGCGCCTTTGGAGGCAGGGAAGGAGGAGACGCCCCGGAGGAAGGCGTCGCAGACTGCGGCGGCCCTACCGTCCGCGTAAACTCGCGTAGCGCCTGAAGCGTCATGACGGGAGCCGCCACAAACAGCGGATTATACTTCGGATTCGACTTTGCCGCCTTTTCGCCCAGCGTCGCAACGGCTATCGTTCCGGCGTCTATGTCGGCCATGGTGCGTTCCGCCTCCTGCGCGTTTATTATCGTATCATACACTTCCTGACGCAGCCGGGTGAATACGCGCTCCGCCTCTTTCGACAGTTCCGGGTATGCGTCAAAGCGAAACGGCGCCTCCGCATCGACGCCTCCGGCAACTTTCAACGCCAGCCGAACAAGCTCGTTCGACAGACGGTAGAACGTCGAACGTATCGCAGCGGCATATCGGGCAATGCGTTCGGCAAGTTCCCGGTTCAGCCTCCTGTAATCCGCCTGAGCCATCAGTCAGCCGTTCCGAACACGTCCATGCGTGCGCGTTGCGCCTCCTCCTCCATCTCCCGTTCGCGCTGCTCCCTTATCCTGGCCTTTTCCGCCTCCGCATCCCGAATAATCGGATTCATCTCAATAAGCGAATCAAGCGATAACCCGCCCGCATTATACGTGCGGATAAGGTTGTTGAGCACCGCCTCGACGTCGTCGCCGAACGGCTCTTGAAACTCATGTTGCAGTCTTAGCCTGTCGCACTCCTGTTTTAATCCCACCTGAAGCGCATTTCCGATAATCGCCGTCATAAGGCTGCCGATTCTGCTTGCATATTCGTCGTGCGTCTCTTTGCGCTTGTCCGCCTTTATAACGGCAAGCGTCATCATCAACTTAAGCGCCCTGCCGGATATGCCGCTCAACCCTCGCAACTGCTCATAACTGATGTCGGGGGTAAAACTGTTGTTCAAAATAAGCCTGTCCAAATCTTCCACTTCCAGCTTCTTCGATTCCGAGGCACTGTCCCACGTCAGGTATCTTACATCTGCCTTCGGACCGTTTTCCGACGGCTTAATATGGATGGACTTGGCATCCTCCATCTTCTCCGGGAGCGACAGCACCTTATCTCCTATCGAGACAAGCATTGGACTCGAAAAACGGTCGTTCACGTCCGCAAGTACGCTCGTTATCCACTCGCGCCGCTCTATCATTCCCTCCACGCCGTCAAATTCCGTCTCCTGTTCAAACAGTATCACCGGTATTTTCCCTACCGGATTCGCCTCTTCATCTACCTCCCAGCCGAAATTTACTTTCTCGCACCGGTATATTTTTTCCTTTGTATATATATCCAGATGATATACTTCCCGCCCGTCATCCTTTTTCAGGCTGTACCCCCGTGCAAAGGCCGTCAGGCGGTCAAACTGGTCTTTGCGGAAATAAATATGGTCGCCAAGGCTTTTCGCGAGCGTTTTAATCAGTACATCGGCCTTGCCTTCGTCGTTGCGGTAGACGTGAAACAGCATGGCGCTCTGCGTCTCCGCCCCCGCGAGCCGCTTTGCATGGCGTATCTTTGCGTCAAACCGCGTCCGCTCAAGAATCTCCGTGAAGGCCTGAAAAGCCCTGTCTGTACCCTCCGACGCCTGTGACCACTTCAGCGGCTTCCCGTACAAAAACACCAGTGCAATCTCGTTTATGTACACCGGATAGGGAATCGGGATTTTCCAGCGCCTGTCCAGGCGCAGGAGCTCCCCGTCCTTCCCTAATACCGGCTTGTCCTTCCGCTCCATAATGTTATGCTCGCTTATATTATACACGCGCAATGATTTATTCACCCTTTTCTCGTTATCGGTCATCAGAGCGATAGCCCTGCCGACATTTTTTCCCGCAAGCAGTTCTTCGAAAGAAAGCGTTTCCGTGCCCCCGCTTTTACCCGTAATCCAGTTGAAAATATTCATATTACCTAAATTTATATGCCCGTTCATTAAAATCCATTCATATACTCCAGTTCTCTTAAACGCTGTATTTCATCGTCGCCGCTATCGTCGTCAAGAAAATAGTTAATCGCATAACAAAGCAAATCAACATACTCGTCGTGCGACTTTGCCGGAAAGCCGCATACCTCGTCTATAAACTCGTCATTCCAGACGCCCTCCACAAGGACAGCGCGACCGCACTCTATCTTCGCCGTAACAGATGTAAGCCGCACGATCTTGCTGTCCGTCGGGGCAGGCGTGCGCGTGATGTTCAGTTTCGTATGCCGTCGCATCTGCTGGATGATAGACACGCCGTTTGCCTTCGGTTCTATCCGTATCGTGCTTTGACCGTCATAACCGTTGTTTCTTGCATATTCAACAATGAACCTGCACAGGTCGGGGAACTCCTTATATACTTTCTGCCCCCCGGATATGTACATTCTGCCCTGTATCATGCAGGCGGCAATAATGCCGGAAGGGTCGTTGTCGCTCGCCTTCTTCTCATCGTACCCGGTATCAATAAAGAAGTGCACCGGCGTATGCCCGCGGATGGACAGGAAATGTGACAGGGGAATTTTGCCGAACCATCCCGCCTTGATGATATTGCCCCCGTCGGCTACTGGATTCTGCCCGTACTGCCCCGCATAGCCGCGCGAGCCGAGGTCGACGTGTGCCTCCGCAATGACTTCGCGGCTTAACCTGACCGGGTCAAGCAGGCCGTTCACATATTTCGCCTTCAGCGCCTCCGGATTCACCCGGTCGGATAACTCCGCAGGGAGGCATATATGCCGTATCATCTCGCCTTTACGTTTCAAAAGGTACCCCGTTACATCATCCTCGTGCAAACGCTGCATGATCGTAATCATCGGCGTGTTACGTTTGTCAACCTTTCGGGATGAAAGCGTTTTCGTCCGCTCTATCGCCTGACGCCGGTAGGATTCCGATTCGGCCTGACGCGGATCCTGCGGGTCGTCGTTGATAATGACGTGCGCATGTTTACCCGTTATACCACCGCCCGTGGACGTCGCCCGACGCTCCCCGCCCAGTGTGGTATCATACTTGCTCTTCCCCGAACTGTCCCGCCGTATTCTTACGTCCGGAAAAAGAAGTTGATATTTTTCGGACATAACCACATCCCGTGACTTCGATGCGTGATCTTCCGATAAATCGGAGGAATAAGAATTGGATATGATGCGCATCGTCGGATCATTCGCCCACAGCCACGCCGGGAACATAACCGTAGCGACAGTCGATTTCGTAGAACCGGGGGGCACATTGATAATGAGGTCGTACATCTTTTCATCGCGCCGGATGACGCTTTCCCCCACTGTCTGCAGTTCGCCGCACAGTTCCCCGATATGCCAGTTGAACACGGGATCCTCTTTAATAATCACGCTCCAGAACGTTTTAAGAAAGTAATACAAACTGCGCCTGCATTCGTCCGCCTGCGTTTTCAATGCCATCCGTAATATCCTGTCGCCGTATCTGCTCACCTGTCTTTTTGACTGTCATACCTCTCCGCAACAGCAAGCAGCAGCTTGCGCTCCGTCTCCGGCAATCCGTCCGGATTAAAACCTTCCAGCAAATCCTTTCCGTCCTTGCCGGTCAACTCACTGTTGTACCTGTTCTTCCAGTTCTCCGGGTCGCGATTCGTCAGCGCAAAGATAATCGCCGCCGTATCCGGCTGGTAATGCTTGTCCGTCACCGTGTGCTCCTTTACCCGCACTATCGGCTTGTCGTTCTCATCCCGTTTGCCCGTGTCTACCGTGACGGTTTTTTTCTCCTGCTCCGTATAGCCGCGTATCTTTTTCATCAGAGACCTTTTGGCCTCGACAACAACCAGATCGTTGAAACAGTTTTCCGCATTTTTAATGCACTCCGAAAACTCCGATTTTTTGCGTTTCCATTCATGAAAAGTACTTTCCGTAATACCGACTGCCTTACATATCTCCGGTATCGTATAACTGTCCGTGCTAATGAGTTGACATATACGCGCGACTGTCTTTTTATCATACTTGGCCAAATTATCCTCCTTCTTCCAGCTTCAACATGGATTCGGCAATGTCAATGCAGTTTTCCAACTCGTTGACGATAGCCTTCAATTCGATGAATTTTCGTCTATCTATGGCAGTAGCCAATCCACCGCTATCCATGATACCCTCAATCTCCGCAAGTTCCGTTTTCTTGCGGCTCAATCTTTTTTCAAGTACCTCCCTGTAAATCATAAGCGCCTTATTCATGCCTGTAAACTTTAAAAGTTAATCGGCAAAGTTAAAAATCTTATTTACTTTTCCTTATCAAACAGTTTTTATACTGCGAAAAATCCACGTTATGATGATGCCTTCCGTAACGCATTACCAGTTTCACCTTTCCCGGATAGACGGATTTCAACAACCGGCTTTTTTCTTCCGTCCCCGAACGGTACAGTTCATCCGTGTTACCACCTTTCACAATCCCCGTGCGGATTTTCTCACACAGATAGGTCTGAAACAGTATCGTACAGTATCCGGCCTCCAGCATGTCCATGGACAGAATCACATCTTCGTTGTATCTCCCGCGCCAGCGAAACGGACTGTCTGTGCGTATCAGGTTACACGAGAAAATGCGGGTGTTAATAATTAGCGGGTTGTTTTTCTCCTTGCGGGGAACAAACATCGCATACTGCATACCGGCCATTGTGACATTCCGGTAATTGTTCACAAAACTCTCCACGCGGGCAAAAGTGTCGAATTTGGCTACATGCTTCCGGTTATCGTTATACACCATGAAACGGCGTATGTTATCATCAATAATCCAGTGCCATGCAGCCCCCTCTCTTTTTGCCGTGTCCCAGCCGAAGTTGCGAGCCGCACCACTCCCAACGCGTGGATTTTCACCATAAGGAATGCCGTCGCATGTATCATAACGCTCCTTATACGTCATATCAAGTACCAGCAGTTTATCAGCGGGCAATACACGACGGTACAGGTCGTATTCCTGCGGCTCAACGATTACACGGTAGCGGTCAACACCCATGCCGTTCAGCGCCTTCCACGTACAACCGCTCTCATACCTGCCTTTGGAGGGGATAAATATCGGAATGTCATTCATGATAGATTTCGTCCGCTTTCTCCATTTCTTTCTGGGGAAAGTAAACGCCCCTTGTTTTATCTGTGAGTCGCAACCCCGTAAGTCTGCAAAACTCCTGCAAATCTGCCTCGTTTTCAAAGGATACGGTAAGTTGCCGCCATGCCGATACGTCCCGGTTCCGATATTCAAATTCTCCCAACTCGGCAAATTCGGCGTTCGGATCGTTAACGCCGCTTACGGCAAACTCCCACAAGTCCAACTCTTCGGGTGTAAAATCTTCCATGACGATGTCCATGTCAAATACCGACGTGTCCGACGTGTGATTGTCGGCCAGTGCGAGTGCCTTGCGACGGGCGTCCTCCGTCGTCAGGTCGGTACGCTTTACAGCAATCAGTTCCGTACCGTCCGATTCGATGATGCGTACCGGCAACCCCATTTCCTGCGCTTTCCGATACACCCCGTTTCCGGCTATGATGCAGTCTTCACCGTCAATCAGTATCGACCGCCCGGCGCCGCAGTCGGAAAGGCTTTTTTCAATCAGGCGAAGGTTCTTTTCGTCGTGAATGCGGTAATTATGTCCGTCCTGTTTTATTTTCGACATGTCTAACTTTTTAATTTGCAAAATTACAGACTGTTATCCTCTTTAAAGTGAAATGTTTGAAAAAATACGGAACATTAGGCCCTAATGTTCCATTTTTTTTATTCTCATCAGAATTTTTCCGTATGTCCGTTCCGTTTCCGACATGAATTTACTACAGTGCGAATACATGAACAGCAGGTCATTCATGTTTTTTGAGATTACGCAGGCAGATACGTTCAATACTTCGGACAGCGCTTCGCGAAGGCCGCTTCTTATTCTGTCGCCCAGAATCGCCTCGGGACAGTAGAGCGCCATCACGACAAACAGGAACTTTTTCCGCTGCATGACGCTGTCCGGGCAGGGTGGCAGTGACATGCCGTCCAGTATCTCCCCGAACCATCCGTAGAGTGTCGGGAGCAGGGAGAGGTCCGTCAGGACAGGCCTTTCCAGTTCGCGTTCCCTCTTTTCCAGTTCCAGCCGCTCGCTCCTCAGTTTCTTCAATTCTTCTATTCGAAACACAAAAAATCCGTTTAAAATCAATACCTTTGCTTCCGGTTTTCTAATTCTGAAGATTCGGGGGAGCGGGCGTCGAGAGGCGGTCGCTTTTTTTTACAGGTCGTATAAGACTCTTATGCTGGCCTTCGGTTCTGCCCTGTTCTTTCTAAACCACTCCGCATACCCTTCCACGCCGCCACGTTTCTCAATGTTTTTCCGTCTGGCGTACACAACCGTATGCCTGTCAACCGGCACGGGAATCATTTCAGTCTGTTTCTCTTCTCCCATTTTTATCCGTGTCATTTCTGTATTTTTTTTCTAAAAACTCATCAATCGTTATCTTATTCTTTTTCGACGGTCGAAAAGAATACGAAAGCCAGTAAAGCAAGTACCTGTAAGGATCACCGGACATATCAGTTTCACTGTCTCT